>CAYMRR010000007.1:11771-22740 GCA_964393005.1 uncultured Candidatus Saccharibacteria bacterium | reverse complement strand
CCTATATCTTGCCTATATCTCAAGATTTGGTTGGAATATCTAGGATAGTTAGGGCCAAAATACTGATTATAATTATAAGGTCTATAGTAGAGTGACTGCGATTTTGCGCTGCCAATAAAAACAAATAAGGCAAAAAATATAAGGAACAAAAACTTTTTCATCACTAACCTCCTTCTATTTTAAAGTTAATAACTATCTGTATAATACAAAATTAAATAGATTTTGTCTAGTAATAGATTTTATGTTAATATATAAGAAATTTTGCTTATGTTTAAAAAGTTTTTACTAAAATTTTCTAATGATATTGGTATAGATTTGGGTACTACAAATACTCTGGTTTTTTTGAAAGAATATGGAATAGTAATAGACGAGCCTTCAGTAGTAGCAATAAATAATAAAACTAATAAAATAGTAGCTCTTGGTACAGAAGCCAAAAATATGATAGGAAGAACTCCAGAGCATATTACTATTATAAGACCAATAATAGATGGAGTAATTTCAGATTATGAAGTAACAGAAGAATTTTTATCTTATCTTATAAGTAAAGCTAATGGAATGAATAAAAAATTCTTAAGACCAAGAGTAGTGGTAGGTATTCCTATTGGAGTTACAGATGTAGAGATTAGAGCAGTAGAAGATGCTGCTGTTTCTTCAGGGGCTGGAGAAGTATTTATTTTAGAAGAAGCTGCAGCTGCTGCTATAGGTATAGGGCTTTCTATAGATACTCCAGATGGTTCTTTGGTGGTGGATATAGGAGGTGGAACAACAGATATTGCTATTATTTCTCTTTCTGGAATAGTTAGGAGAAAAAATATAAAAGTAGCAGGAGATAAAATGAATCAAGATATTATTTCCTATATTAGAAATCAATATAAAATTTTAATAGGAGAAAAAACAGCAGAAGAAGTAAAAATAGCTATAGGTTCTGCTTATTTAGAAGAAGATGATATTCAAGACTTAAAAGGTGTGGCAGTAAAAGGTAGAGATTTGGTCACTGGACTTCCAAAAGAAGTGATAGTCAATGAGATAGATATAAGAGAAGCCATGGCTCCAAGTATTTTTCAAATAGTGGAGGCCGTAAAAGAAATATTAGAAATAACTCCTCCTGAAGTTTTAGGAGATATATTGAAAAATGGAATAATTTTAACAGGTGGAGGATCTTTAATTAAAAATATAGATAAACTTTTTGAACTAAATTTAAAAGTAGCTACTCATATTTCTCCAAGTCCTTTGGTGGATGTGGTGATTGGTGCTGAAGCAGTATTAACTAATTTAGAAAAATACAGTGAATTAATAATAAAAGATTCTAGAGATATTATTCCTATTTCATAAAATCAAAATAATTATTTTATTTTATTGTATCTTTTTAAAATCTTAAGGTATAATCATTGTTATGAATTTAAAAAGAAAAGGTAAATTAAAGCAAAATCTAATTTTTATTATAGTATATATAATAAGCTTTATTTCTTTTTTTTATTTACAAAATTATTACGATAAACAAAATATTGTTTCTTTGGAAAGTGGAAATATTACAGCTCCTAGCCTAAAATCTGAAGGTATTGTTTTAAATTATTTTTCTAATAAAAGAGAAATGTCTTTAGAGATAGATAAATTAAAAAAAGAATTAGAATTAGAAAAATTAAGATATTTAGATTTAAAAAATTATATTTTTGAAATAGATAAAAACTGGAAAGAAGAAGAAAAAGATTTAAAAATTATTTCTGCCAAAAAAATATTTACTGATTATACTACTATATATAGTACAGCTCTTTTAAATAAAGGAATAAGAGATGGAGTATCTGAAGGTGATTTGGTTTTTCTTTATCCAGATAAAGCTATAGGAATAATAAGTAGAGTAAAAAACAAAACTTCACAAGTATCTATGTTTTCTAAAGATAAAAATAAGATAGAAGGAATATTAAAAATAAAAATAGAAGAAAATTTATTAAAAGAACTTGAAAATATAGAAAATATAGAGGAAATAGAAAATCAGCCCATTGTTTCTACTTTTCAAAATAATAAAGAAAGTATTACTTCTTCTTTTGCTATAAAATCTTCAGATCAAATTATAGTAGATCTTTATGGATATGGAGGAGGAGATTTTATTATGACTATACCTAAAAATATAGAAGTAGAAACAGGGATGGAAATATATATGGCTAACTATGAAGATAAAGTTTTAGGAAGTATTGTTAAAATAGAAAAACCCGAAGCTTCTTATTATCAAGTGGTGCTTATAAAAGGTTATTATAATACTAGAGAAAATAATATTTATTATATTTTAAAAAATAATTAAATTAAAATTATAAGACATGAAAATAGACAAAACTACATTTTTAAAAATATTGAGTTATATAATTTTGATAGGGCTTTATTTATATGCTTTTTTCTATGATATCTATTTATCTAATATCAAATTTCCACTTCTTATTTCCATTTATTTTCTCTTATTTATGGGATATAGATTTTTGAGTATTTATATAAGAAAAGGTTTTTAGAGAAACAAATAAAGTATTATGATTTTATTTTTTAAAAGAAGAAAAAGAAGACGAAAAAATACTAAAGGTGGAGAAATAAATCCAGAAGATATTTTTGTAGATTCTTCAAACTTGGCAGGACTAGATTCTGAAAGACTTGAAGGTTCATTAGATAAACCTATTTCTTTGTTTATGGAATATTTACCTTTTTTTCTTTTAATATTTATTTTTACTATTTTTATTTATAGAATGCATAATTTACAAATAGTTAATACAGAATTTTATAAAAATAAATCTGATAATAATAGATACAATTCAAGACTTATAATAGCCAATAGAGGAGAAATTTTAGATAGAAATGGAAAAGTTTTAGCAGAAAATATAGTTTCTTCTAGCTCTGAAATACTAAAAAGAGAATATATAAAGACTTCAGGATTTTCTAATTTATTAGGATATGTTTCTTCTCCAAAAGTAGATAGTTCTAATAATTTTTGGCAAGAAGATTATCAAGGAAAAGATGGAGTAGAACTATATTATCAAGAATTATTAAATGGTATCAATGGTCGACTAGTTATAGAGAAAGATGCTTTTTATGAAATAGAATCAGAAAATTTAATAATTAATCCAATACCTGGAATAGATTTGATACTTACTATAGACTCAGATGTTCAAGAAATATTGTATTCTTCTATAGAAAATTCTGTAAAAAATAATGATTTTGTCTCTGGCGCAGGAATTGTTATGGATGTAAATAACGGAGAAATTTTAGCTATCACTTCTTATCCTGAATATGATAATAATTTAATGACGAATGCTTCTACAGAAGAAGAAAAAAATAAAATTACAGATCTTTTAGAAGATAAAAGAACTCCGTTTTTAAATAGAGCAATATCTGGGTTATTTACACCAGGATCTGTAGTAAAACCTTTTATGGCTTATGCTGCTCTTGTAGAAGGAATAATAACTCCTGAAAAAAAGATTTTATCAACTGGGGCTTTGGTTATAAAAAATATATATGGAGGTCCAGATTCTATTTTTAGAGATTGGAAAGTCCACGGTCTTGTGAATGTGGTAGAAGCTATAGCTAGATCTTCAGATGAATATTTTTATCAAGTAGGTGGAGGTTATAAAGATCAGCCGGGACTAGGGATTTCTAAAATAGATGAATATGCTAACTTTTTTGGTTTAAACACTAAAACACAAATAGATTTACCTGGGGAAGTGGAAGGAGTAATACCTACTCCAGAATGGAAGAGAATGAATTTTTTAGAAGGAGAATGGCTTCTCGGGGATACATATCATACTTCTATAGGGCAATATGGATTTCAAAGTACTCCTATTTCTTTGGTTAGATATACTGCTGCTTTAGCAAATGGTGGATTACTAGTAACTCCTCATATATTTTTAGAAGCTTCTTCTACCAATAGTTTACACAATAAAGACCTAATAAATAAATATAATAATTTAGCTTGGGAAACTCAAAATTTAAATTTAAAAGAAAATAGTTTGCGATATGTAAGAGAAGGTATGAGAGCTGTAGTATTAGATGGAGGAACTGTACCACAATTAAATATAAAAGGGCTTGATGTAGCTGCAAAATCTGGAACAGCAGAAATTGGTCTTGTAAAAGGTAGAGTAAACTCTCTTATGATAGGATATTTTCCTTATGATAAACCAAAATATGCTTTTGTAGTAGTTTTAGAAAATGGGCCAGAAGATGCAGCTGGAGCCTCTTGGGCTATAAGACCAGTATTAGAATATCTTTCTAACAATAAAGAAGATTTTATTAATTAGTAAAAATATGGTATTATTTCGAGTAATAAATAGTAGGGAGTAGTAAATAAATAAAAATAAAATTATGGCAAAAGAAACAAAAGAATATCTAACTAGAGAAAAGAAAATAGAGTTAGAACAAGAACTTAATAATTTAAAAACTGTTAAAAGAAAAGAAATAGCTGAAGCAATAGAATGGGCTAAATCTTTAGGAGACTTAGCAGAAAATGCAGAATATACTCAAGCAAGAGAAGATCAAGCAAGATGTGAAGCTAGAATAAGCGAATTAGAAAATATTTTACAAAATGCCGTAATAACAGAAAAATCTAGCGAAATTAGTGGAGTGGTAGTAGGTTCTATAGTATTAGTTAAAAATTTAGAAGGAAATGACGAAGTAAACACTTTTACAATAGTAGGATCCGAAGAAGTCGATCTCTCAAGTGGAAAAATTTCTAATGAATCTCCACTTGGTTCTGCATTATTAGGAAGAGAAGTAGGAGAGACTGTGACTTTCATGGCTCCAAAAGGAAAGGTTTCCTATAAAATAGAAAAGATAAGTTAATATTTTATCATGGCTACAATTTTAGAATTAAAAGAAGAAAGATTAAAGAAATTGCAAAAATTAAAGGATAATGGATTTGATCCTTTTACTGCGCATACAGATAGAAATACTTCTATTAAAAAATTTTTAAAAGAATTTGAAACTATAGAAAATGTAGTATTGGCAGGGAGAATAATGTCTTCTCGTGGACAGGGTAATCTCATATTCTTTGATTTATTTGACGGATCTTCTTCAGAAAATGAGGAGAGTAAAATTCAATGTATTATCAAAAATCCAGAATCAGAAGAAAAAGTTTTTAATTTTTATCAAGAATATTTAGATTTAGGAGATTTTATAGAAGTAAAAGGAGAAAGATTTTTAACAAAAACTGGACAAAAAAGTTTTCTTGTAAAAGAAATAAAAATTTTAACCAAAGCTTTACTACCTCTTCCAGACAAATATCACGGCCTTCAAGATGAAGAACTTAAAATAAGATATAGATATTTAGATATTCTTACTAATAAAGATCTTAGAGAGCTTTTTTATAAAAAAGAAAAGTTTTGGGATATTACTAGATCTTTCTTAAAAGAAAAAGGTTTATTAGAAGTAGAAACTCCGACTATAGAAGCCACTACTGGAGGAGCAGAAGCAAGACCATTTAAGACATATCACAATGATTATGATATGGATGTCTTTATGCGAATTTCTATCGGTGAGCTTTGGCAAAAAAGACTTATGGCTGCCGGATATGCTGGAACTTTTGAAATAGGTAGAGCTTATAGAAATGAAGGCTCTAGTCCAGAACATTTGCAAGAGTTTACTAATTGCGAATTCTATTTAGGTTATGCAGATTATAAAGAGGGAATGAAAATAGTCGAGGAGCTTTATAAGAAAATAGCAAAAGAAGTATTTGGTAAAACTGTATTTGAAATGAAAGGCTTTACTTTTGATTTAGAAAAAGAGTGGGAAGAGATAGACTATGGAGAAGAGATCAAAAAGCAAACCGGTATAGACATTTGGGAAGCCAAAGATGAAGAGATAAAAAGTAAGCTAGAAGAGCTAAAAGTAAAATATGATGGAGAAAATAGAGAAAGACTTCTCGACACTCTTTGGAAATATTGCCGTAAAAATATTGCTGGTCCTGCTTTTTTGGTAAATCCGCCACTACTTGTAGCACCACTTGCTAAACCAAATAAAGATGGAAAGACAGCCCAGATGTTTCAGCCAATACTTGCAGGTAGTGAAATAGGTAGAGGTTATTCTGAATTAAATGATCCTATGCTTCAAAAAGAGAATTTCAAAAAGCAGCAAGAGCTTTTAGAAGGGGGAGATGAAGAAGCTATGATGCCAGACTATGATTTTGTAGAAATGCTAGAGCATGGTATGCCGCCAACATGTGGATTTGGTTTTGGTGATAGACTTTTTGCATTTTTAGCAGGACTTTCTGTAAGAGAAGTAATAATGTTCCCACTTATTAAAATTATAAAAGAAGATAAAGAGTAAAATAAAAATTAAAATAAAAAAACGCTATTAATAGCGTTTTTTTAAATTTATATTTGTAAATAAGTAAGGGAAGGCTATTTCTCACATGCTCCATAAATCGCTATGGGCTTATACTTTTATTATAGCATAGATATAAAGATTTTGTCAAGTTTTTAAGAAAAAAGAAGGAAAAACTATGGTTTTTTAGTTATCCACAAAGGTTTTTAGGGTTTTGTTTGTTCTCTAAAGTAAAGTGGTATATAATGGGAATAGGTGGGATACTGTGGGAGATATCTTGCCTATAATTAATTTATTTTTAAATAAATTTATATGCTTATTGGTCACTATATACACGGTCTTGATGATAAAAAGAGAATCTCTATTCCTTCAAAATGGAGAAATCTTCTTGGTAAAAAAGTCGTAGTTACTAGTGGGCTCGATAAGTCGCTCTTTGTATTTAGTTTAAAAGAATGGCAAAAAATCGCTGAAAAGCTTTCATCTTTATCTTTTACAAATAAAGACTCTAGAAGCTTTACTCGCTTTATGCTCTCAAATGCTTTTCTTGCCGATCTTGATTCTGTGGGAAGAATCTTGATTACAGATGCTTTAAAAGATTTTGCTGGATTAAATAAAAAAGCAGTTTTAGTAGGAATGCATTCTCGTGTAGAAGTGTGGAGTGAAGAAGAGTGGAGTAAATACTCTAATATAAATAATAAAAATGCTGATGATATAGCCGGCAAGCTTTCAGATATAGGAGTTTTGTAAAGCTATGCATATATCAGTTTTATTAAAAGAATCTATAGAATTTCTTAATTTAAAAGAAGGAGATATAGTAGTAGATTCCACCGTAAATAGAGGAGGTCACTCTTTAGAAATTGCTAAAATAATCAGGGAAAAAGGTATTTTGATCTGTATAGATTTAGATAGTGAAGCTTTAAAAGAAGCCAAAGCTTTTTTAGAAGAAAATATTTCTAAAGAAAATCTACCTAAAATTTTTTATATAAATGATAATTTTCGTAATTTAAGAAAAATTTTAGAAGATTTAAATATTAAAAAAGTAGATGGAGTTTTGGCTGATCTTGGTATTTCTTCTCATGAATTAGAGATTTCCGGTAGAGGTTTTACTTTTCAAAAAGATGAACCTCTTTTAATGACTTTAAAAGATGAGATAAAAGAAGAAGATCTTACAGCAGAAAAAATAATAAATAATTGGAGTGAAGAAAGCTTGGCGGATATAATTTATTATTATGGAGATGAAAAATATGCTAAAAGGATTGCTAGAAATATTTTATCTGAAAGATTAAAGAAAGATATTAAATCTACTTTTCAATTAGTAGAAATAATCTCCAAATCTGTACCAGAAGCTTATAAAAATAAAAAGATACATTTTGCTACCAAGACATTTCAAGCTCTTCGTATAGCGGTAAATGACGAGCTTAGAGCTCTTGAAGAGCTTATAAACTCTTTACCTTTTCTTTTAAATTCTAAAAAACGAGCAAGCTTTATCACTTTTCACTCTGGAGAAGATAGAGTATTTAAAAATACATTAAAATCTCTTAAAGAAGAATTGGTTTTATTTAAATTTTCAAATAATAAAAAATTTTTAGAACCAACTTTGGAAGAAATTAGACAAAACCCAAGATCTAGAAGTGCAAAATTACGAATAATAGAAAAAAAATAATTTTAATATGTTTAATAGGTCCACACAATTAAATAGAGAAAAATTGAATAAGAGTAAATTTTCTTTTTATTCTTTTAAAAATTCTCCTCTCACAGAAAAGAAAATATCTTTTAAAGATAGACTTATATTTACTCTAGTAGCCATATTTGTGACTTTGCTTACGGTGTATTCTACCCTTATAGTAGCTATAGTTTTTAATATTAAAGAAAAGGCAGATGGACTTGTACATATAAATGAAACAAGTATCAAAATAGCTAAAGTGGAAAAAGAATACAATCTTTTGGTATCTGGTCTTACTAAGGATTTTGCTCTAGAAAACGGTTTTATAAAAGCTTCTGATAATAACTTTGCTTTTCGAAAAGATTCTGCAGCAGGGTTTTCTTTTTTATATGAAGAAGTAAATAATTCTAATAATAAAGACGAATAATTTACTAAAATAATGCAAGACAGGAATAAAAATATTAATAAAAGAACTAATGTTTTTAGCATTCTTGTAATAATAGTATTTTTAGTGTTAATTGGAAGGCTTTTTCAGCTTCAAATCTTAAAAGGAGAAAGCTATAAAAGAATGGGAGAAAATCAATATTTTTTTGATACAGGAGAGCATTTTGATAGAGGGTCTATATTTTTTACAGATAAAAATAAAAATCTTTCTCCAGCAGTAGCTATGTATAATGAATATGATCTTGCCATAGACCCAAAAACTGCCAATTTATACTTTACTAAAAGAGTAGAAGAAGGCAAAAAGCTTGAAGATTTGAAAAATACCCTTTATGCTAATATTTTAAAATCTTTCGATTCTTATAATTTTAATTTAGAATTAGATAGTAGTCTTAGTTCTGAGAATAATCTTATTAACTTTTTAAATAAAGAGGATTTTTTTCAAAAATTAGAAAAAACAGAATCTTCTTATGAATTTTTAATACAAAATATACCAGAAAGTGTAGCTGAAGATTTGATTTCTCAAAATCTTCGTGGATTAATAGTTAATAGGAAAAAAACTAGAATATATTTTGAAGATGAAGTAGGTGCAAAAGTTTTAGGATTTGTAGGCTTTAAAGAAAATAGTAAAGCTGGGCTTTACGGATTAGAAAAATATTACAATGATGTATTAGAAAAAAAAGATGCCGTAAGTAATAATTTTTTTGCTGAAATATTTTTAGATTTTGATTTAAAAGGTGAAAAATCTTTTTCTACTTCAAAATTATTACAAAATATTTCTTCAGAAGGAGATATTAATCTTACAATAGATGTAAATTTAGAAAGATATTTAAATAAAACTTTAGCCGAAACAAAAGAAAGATGGTCTTCAAGTAAAATAGGAGGAATAGTAATGGATATAAATGATGGATCTATATTAGCTATGGAAGAATTGCCTTCTTACAATCCAAATGATTATAGTGAAGTCTCTAGTCTATCTTTATATAATAACGATTTGATTTCTGGAGTATATGAGATGGGGTCTATTATAAAACCGCTCACTGTGGCTACAGCTCTCGATCTTAATCTTATAGATGAAAATTCTACTTATAATGATACAGGAAGTGTAGTATTCAATGGATATAGAATTTATAATTATGATAAAAGAGCAAGAGGAACTAATACTTCTATACAAAAAATATTATCAGAATCTCTCAATGTAGGTATAGCTTATTTGGTAGAAAAAATGGGGCAAGATAATTTTAGAGAATATTTTTATAGATTTGGTTTTGGAGAGTATACGGGTATAGATTTACCTAGTGAGACAGATGGGCTTGTAGACAATCTTGATTCTAAAATTATGATAGATACAGTGACAGCAGGCTATGGTCAAGGTATTGCTACTACTCCAATACAGACTATAAGAGCCTTAGCTACTTTAGGAAATGGAGGAAGACTAGTGACTCCGCATATAGTAGAAAGTGTAAGCTTTAGCAATGGTTTAACAAAAGTGATAGCAAAAAATGTATCAGAGCCTATTTTTCAAAACCCTGATACCAGTGAAAGAATAAGTAAGATTCTTATAGAAGTTGTAGATGATGCAATGAATGTGAAAAATCCTCTTTACACTATTGCAGCTAAAACAGGTACAGCTCAAGTACCAAATCCTGAAACAGGAAAATATTTTGAAGATAAATATCTACACTCATTTTTTGGATATTTCCCAGCGACTAATCCAAAATATATAATTTTTTTATATCAGCTTGATCCAAAAGAAGCAGAATATGCATCTCAAACTTTAAAAGACACCTTCTTTTCTTTAGTAGATTTTATAACAAATTATTATCAAATTCCCCCAGATAGAGGTTTTTATCATAAATAGTTTTTTACTTTAGATTTTTTAAAAATTATTAATATGCTATAATTTTTATAATTAAATAAATAAATAATTAAATAAATAATTAAATAAATAAAAAGAATATGTCAAAAGTAATCAAACATTCTAAGAAAAAAGAAAAAAAACAAGTTTTAGTAGTTCTTTCTGTAGTGGTAGCTATAATACTTTTATTATTTGGTTTAAATTATATACTCGGTAAAAATAATAAAGGTAATATAGAAGTGGTAGAATCTGGTATAGATTTAGAAAAATTAAAAGGTAATGAAAATGCTACAGTTAGAATTATAGAGTACTCTGATTTTCAATGTACTGCTTGTTCAGCTTTTGCTACTGTCTTTACTCAGGTATATGACAATATTACAGAAAAATATGGAGAAGGGGCTCTTTCTATTGCTTTTAAACATTTTCCTCTAACTTCTATTCACCCAAATGCACTTTTAGCGGGATATTCTTCTGAAGCAGCAAAACTCCAAGGAAAATTTTGGGAAATGCACGATATACTTTTTGCGAATCAAACAGATTGCCTACACAATGTGAGCGCTTAAAGGTAAGCGGATATGGAAGACGGCAGGAGAATGCAGTAAAAAAGGCAGTCAAATCTGCAATGAACTAGGGAAAAAGAATAGAGAGATACAAAAGACAAGCCAAAGAAAAAAGAAAAGGAGGGCTTGTCTTTTTTTATGATTTATCACGATTTA
>CAYMRR010000007.1:0-11761 GCA_964393005.1 uncultured Candidatus Saccharibacteria bacterium | reverse complement strand
TAGAAGGCTATGCGAGAGAGCTTGGGCTAGATATGGCAGAATTTATTCAAGATAGAGATAGTACAGAAGTAAAAAAAATAGTAGACAATTCTTTGGTTGAAGCTAAAAGATTAGGTTTAACACATACTCCTTTTGTATTTATGGATGGGGTAGAAATGGAAAACCTTAGACTCGACGTAAACTATATTCAAAATATTATAGAAAGAAGATTAATAGAATTAGGTATTTCTCCTATTAATCAAGTAGCAGAATAAAATAAATAAATTAAAACTAAAAATATGGGAATAAAACAATTTTTTACAAAACAAGCAGCAAAATATGCTACTAAAAATCTTCCTAAAGCTGAACAAGAGATAATTAATACTTTGATCAATGAAGATCCTAAGCTTTTTGAGAAGATAGCAAAAGAGACAAAAGAGCTAGTAAAGCAAGGTAAACCAGAAATGTATGCTAGCTTTGAAGTAATGAAAAAGTATCAAAAAGAGATTCAAAGTGTTGCTGCAAAGACAGGGATGCAGAAGACGATGGAGAGATAAGGTTATATATTTTCTTAAATAAAAGCCAAGCAAAAAACTTGGTTTTTTGGTATATTAAGAATATATGAATAAAATATTTAAAAAAGATATTAAACAAAGTCCTTATGATAGAGTTTTTAATATTATAGCTATTATTACTTTAGTAATTTTAGGTTTGGGTTCAGCACCATATTTTTTTTATCAAGGGCTTCGTTGGGGAATAACTATTTTATCACTTTATCAAATAAGAAAAATAAATAATACAAATGATAAATGGTTTTGGATTTATTTAGTTATAGCTATTCTCTTTAATCCTATTGCTCCATTTTATTTAAGTAAATCTATTTGGCTAGTTTTAGATTTAATAGTCGCACTAGTCTTTTTTATGGAGCTTAAAAAATAATTTTTGCCCTCCTTCCAAGAATTTGTTATATTTATATAAATTTATGTCTTTATCTATTGGAATAGTAGGCTTGCCTAATGTAGGCAAAAGTACACTTTTTAATGCGCTAACTAAAAATAGTGTACCTTGTGAAAATTATCCTTTTTGTACTATAGATCCATCAGTGGGAGTGGTGGAGGTAGAAGATGAAAGACTCTATGCTCTTTCTAAAATGAGTAATACAAAGAAAATAGTTCCAGCCATTGTGGAGTTTGTAGATATTGCAGGGCTTGTAAAAGGAGCTAGCGAGGGGGCAGGGCTAGGAAATAAATTTTTGCAACATATTCGTGATACTGATGCCATACTTGAAGTTGTGCGAATATTTGAAGATGATAAGCAAATCCATGTTGAGAATAGAATTGATCCACTTCTTGATATACAAATAATTAATTTAGAATTAATTTTAGCAGATATTGCAACAGTAAATAAAAGGCTTGAAGGAGTAGAAAGAGATGTAAAGAAAGGCGATAAAGTTGCTATTAAATTTAAAGAAGCATTGCTAAAAATAAAAAATTATTTAGAAAATGATAAATTAGCAAATAGATTGATAGCAGAAAATAAATTAGATGAAGAAGAATTAAAATTAGTGAAAGAATTACATCTTATAACTATGAAGCCTATACTTTATGCCTTAAACAAAAAAGCAGGAGCCAAAAATCTTGATGAGATAAATGATAATCGCTATCAAGAATTATTAAATTATTTTAAAGAGAATAATTTTAATTATTGTAAAATAGATGCAAAAGTAGAAGATGATTTGAAAGATTTCGAGGGAGAGGAAAAGGAGTTAATGAGGAGTGAATTAGCAGGAGGAGTAGTTGATGATGGTATTAAAGAATTAATAAAGGAGGGCTATAAAATGCTGGGTCTTGAGACATATTTTACTACAGGAGAAGTAGAGACTAGAGGCTGGACTATTAAAAAGAATTCTACTGCACCTGTCGCAGCAGCAGCTATACATACAGATTTTCAAAATAAGTTTATAAGAGCTGAAGTTGTGGCGAGTGAAGATTTGCTTTCAAGTGGTAGCTATAAAGTCGCTCGTGAGAAGGGGTTAGTACGGACAGAAGGGAAAGAGTATATAGTAAAAGATGGAGATGTGATAGAGTTTAAAATATAAAAAAATACCAACTAGATTTTAGGTTAATCTAGTTGGTATTGTACCGGTAATAGATTGCTAATAATAGAAAGCTCTTCTAATAGAAAGAGCATTTCAAGATTATCTTCCTCTTTTTTAAAAGGATCTCTGGTTTCTCCAGATTTCCACTCAAAGAAAGGTAGTAGGCTATTTCTAAAAGAAATTTGTATTTCTTTAGGTCTAAAGAATTCTGTTCTTTTTGTATCCAAGACAACTATAGATACAATTCTAAAGCTAGGTCCTTTATTCCAAAGATTTTTCATCAAGGATTCTATTCTATAAACAGTGTCAAACCCTTTTCTTTCTTTAGAAAATAACTCGGTTCTTAGAGTGTATTCTTTTCCTTTTTCAAAGGATTTTTTTATACAAAACTCTAAGAGACCAATAGCCAAGTATTGGCTAGGTAAAAAATTATTCTCTTCCATCCCATTTTAATTTAAGTCAACTTTTTTAAAATTAAACCTTTTAAATCTTTCGAGAAGCAGATAGAATTCTCTGCGATTCTCTTTTTTGGCAAAAGATTCTTCACTAGAAGGTCTCCAAATAAAATAAATAATTCTATTTTGATAATGTATTCTTAGAACTATTTCTTTCATATCAAAAAGTAATTCTTTTCCAAATACTAAAGAAGCATTTATTAAAAGAGCTTTTCTTTCTCTTGAAGTATGTTCTAGAGAACCTTCCATAAAATATTTTATAGAATTTTTATCTTCTTCTTTTCCACCTGCGCCTGTCCAAAGAATATAATCTTCAGCTCCAGGTACTTCTTCATCTATGAGTTTTTTAATTCCACAAAACTCGAAGATAGCTACTGCCATCATATATTTTGGCAGAAACTTTATCTTTTCCATTTTTTCCATTAAATTAGCTATTTAAATGTACATATTCCTAATTATAACATATCATAAAGAATATTATTTGTCAAGCTTTTTTGGATTGAAAATAATAAACTATTGATTTAGTTGTATTTTTATGATAATATTTGAAAATTAAAGAAAAGGTATTAAAACTATGAAAAAAGATATACACGGAGAATATTTTGCAGATGCTATCATCATTTGTGCTTGTGGTGCTAAATATGTGGTAGGATCTAATCAAAAAGAGCAAGAAATAGAAATTTGTTCTGCTTGTCATCCTTTTTATACTGGACAAGAAAAAGTATTGGATACAGCTGGAAGAGTGGAAAGATTTAAAAGAAAAGTGGCTCAAGCTAGAGATAAAAAAGACTCCAAAAAAGCTTAACTTAAAAAAGAAAACATTTATATCACTTTTTGATATAAGTGTTTTTATTTTGGATATATTATATAATTAATAAATAAATATATGACTTATAAAATAGAAGATTTTAAAGAAAACGAAAAGACAAAATATATCTTTCCTACTTATGAAGATTTATTAAATAAAGAAGAAGAAGCTAGAGCTTTACTTATGGATGAAGATATGAAAGATTTAGCAGAAGAAGAGCTTAAATCTTTAGAAATTGAAAAAAATAAGCTTTGGCAGGAAATGACTGAAATCTTAGACAAAGAAATAGAAGAAGAGGAAAAACCAAAAGCTCTTATTTTAGAAATTGCAGCAGGAGCTGGTGGAGATGAATCTTCTCTTTTTGCAGCAGAGCTTGCTAATATGTATCAAAACTTTGCTCATAATAAAAAATGTTCTTTTACTAAGCTAGATGAATCGGTTTCTAGTGTAGGAGGATATAAAGATGTATCTTTTGAAATAAAAGGAAAAGATGCTTGGGATAATTTTAAATATGAAATGGGAGTACATAGAGTGCAAAGAGTGCCAGATACAGAAAAAAATGGAAGAGTGCACACTTCTACTGTAACTGTAGCCGTTATGCCAATACGAAAATTTAATAAAGTTACTATTAATCCAGCAGATATAGAAATGGAAACTTCAAGAAGTGGAGGAGCTGGAGGGCAAAATGTAAATAAAGTAGAAACAGCTGTAAGACTTATTCACAAGCCGACCGGGCTTTCTGTGAGATGTACAGTAGAAAGGACTCAGCTTAAAAATAGAGAAAGAGCTTTAGAAATGCTTCAAGCAAGACTTGAGCAAATAGAAGAAGAAAAGTTTGCTAAAGAAAATAGTGATACTAAAAGAGAGCAGGTAGGTACAGGAGATAGAAGTGAAAAGATTCGAACATACAACTATCCTCAAGGCAGAATTACAGATCATAGAATAAAAGAGACTTGGCATAATCTTCCTAAAATTATGTCTGGAGAAATGGATATTATGGTAGAAGCTTTAGAAAATTTTCAAGGAGAGTTTTCTAGTCTTGATCAAGATTAAGAAAAAGTTTGCTATAATTTAAATATATGAAAATACTAGTAGTAGAAGATAATGCAAAACTTAATGAAGGAATACAGCTTTATTTAGAAGAAAATAATTTTACAGTAGATACAGCTTTTAATGGGGTGCAAGCTATATCAAAAGTAAAAGATTTATTAAAAGAGGGAAAAGAATACGATGTTATTATTTTAGACAGAATGATGCCTATGAAAGATGGAATAGAAACTTTAAGAGAAATTAAAAATATGGGTATAGAAAGTGGCATAATTATTCTCACCGCAAAAGATACTGTAGAAGATAAAGTCTTTGGGCTTGCAGCTGGAGCTGACGATTATATGGTAAAACCTTTTAATGTTAAAGAGCTTGTAGCAAGAATCCATTCTTTATACAGGAGAAATCTATTAAATAAAAAAACAGAAAATAACAAATCTTCCTCTTTTACAAAAAAGATAGATGGAAAAGTGGTACATGAAGAAATGAATTTTGTTTTTAACTCTAATAGCAATGAAATAATCTTAAATAAAGGAGAAGAAAATGAAGATAAAATAATACTTACAGATAAAGAATCCAAAATTTTTAGTGTTTTACTTGAATATAAAAATGAAGTAGTAAATAAAGAAGATATTTTAGAAAAGATTTGGCAAGAATCCGAAGTTCCTAGTAGTCGATTTGTAGATGTGCATATGCACAACTTAAGATCTAAGCTTATAGCTCAAAATTTTGCCGGGCATATAGATACAGTCCGAGGAGCTGGCTACAAATTAGTATTTGATTAAAGTATTAAGTTAAAAAAATGAAAAAGCGATTAAAAAGAAATATTTTTACTCTTACCAGATTAAAGCTAGATTTGTATGCTTCTCTTTTTGTATTTTTTATTTTAGCTACTTTTTCTTATTTGGTGTATAGTCTTTTAACTCAAGATATTATTTATCAGATTTCTCCAGTTTTTAAAGATGATAGAATTGCTTATTATGTTGATGTTGATGAACTTTTTAAAAATTTTAGAGATCAAACTCTTTTTCTTTTAATAATTTCAGATCTTGTTATTTTTAGTGTAAGTATAGTGCTTTTTGATAGACTAGTAAAAAGAATGTTTAAACCTTTAGAATATATTTCCAATGTTCAAAAAAGTTTTGCAGAAAACCTTTCTCATGAATTACGTACTCCGCTTGCTATTATTAATATGAATGGAGAGCTTATGTCTCAGAAATTAACTAAAGAAAAAGAAGCTTTAAAAGGGGCTACAGGTTTTCAAAATTATACAAATAATATTTTAGAAGAAACTAACAATATATCTACTCTTATAGAAGACTTACTCTTTGAAGCACGGATAAAATATGAAGAAAATAAGATAGAATTTTTGACATTATTAGATTTAGAAAAGATTTTAAATAAGTCTTTAGAAGATTTAAAGTATTTAAAAAGAGAAGATGTAAAATTAGAAATTGTTAATAATTTTGATAATAAAGAAAAAGCTGAAAAGAAAATAAAAGCGAGTGAAATACATTTAAGAAGGATTTTTAATAACATTATTTCCAATAGTTTTAAATTTACCCCAAGTGGAGAAATTAGAATAATTTTAGAAAAATATAAAAAAGATAGAAAAGAATATTTGAAAATAAAATTTGAAGATACAGGAGTAGGTATAAATAAAAAAGATTTACAAAAAATAGGAGAAAGATTTTTTAGAGGAAAAAACATAATCAATTCTGTAGCAGGATCTGGTGTAGGGCTTTCTATAGTAAAAGAATTGATCTCCAATTATAAATGGGGTTTTAAAGTAAAATCTAAAGAAGGGAGCTGGACTAAAGTAGATATTTTTAAAATTTTAATTTCTTAGTTTTAAAGTTTGAAATTTTTAGAAAGTATTTGTGATATAATTTTTATATGAAAAAAATAGCTATTAATGGTTTTGGTAGAATAGGCAGAGCCTTTTTAAAACTTTTATTTTCTAGTGAAGACCTTTTGAATAGTTTAGATGTAGCGGTAATCAATGATTTAGGAGATATAGAAAATATGATTTATCTTTTAAAGTATGACTCTGCTCTTAAACAAAAACTTTTTAAAAATATTAAAAGCAAAATAGTTTCAGAAGAAGAGCAATATATAGTGCTTACATTAAATAATAATGAAGAAAAAGAAATAAGATATCTCTCTATTAGAGAGAAAGAGTATTTTATTAAAAATAAAGTCTGGAGTAATTTTGGTATAGATATAATAATAGAATGTACTGGAGTTTTTAATAATGCTGATACTTCTCATTTTCATATAGAGTCGGGAGCTAAAAAAGTAATACTTTCTGCTCCATTTAAAGGAGAGTCCAATATGTATCCACATGAGACTGTTTTATTAGAAATAAATGAAGAAAAACTAAAAGAAGCAAATATTACAAGTAATGCTTCTTGTACCACAAATGCAGTATCTCCGGCTATAGCTATATTAGATGAAGCAATAGGAATAGAAAAAGCTATTTTAAATACTATTCACTCTTATACAGCTTCCCAAGCTCTTATAGATGGTCCTAATAAAAAAGGAAAACGAGAAGGTAGAGCTGCCGCTCAAAATATAATACCTTCATCTACTGGAGCTGCTAAAACTTTCACTTTAGTATACTCTAAGTTAAAAGGTTTATTTGATGGGCTTTCGGTACGAGTACCTGTAATTTCTGGAAGTATTGTAGATTTAACTTTTATTTCTAAAAGAAATACTAATAAAGAAGAAGTAAATAGAATATTACTAAATGCTTCACGGACAGAAAAGTGGAGAAAGTTATTAGCTGTAAGTGAAGAAGATTTGGTATCTACTGATATTTTAGGATTAAGATATGCAGGTATTGTAGATTTACAAACTACCAGAGTGGTAGGTGGTAATTTGGTAAAGTTATTGATTTGGTATGACAATGAAATAGGTTATGCAAATACTTTATTAGAACACGCCTTAAAGGTTTCTAAATTACTATAGTTTTTTTCTAAAATTTTAGTCTAAAATCTAATATGTTAATAAGTATTTATTGATTTATAAGAGTCTTATAAGATCTGGAGAGTTTTTTAGTTTTTTTCTTTTTTCTTGTGATAATATTTATATATAAAGCTAGTGGGGGCTTTTGGTTTTTTTTATTAATTAATTTTTTATAATAATATAAAGCACATTATGGAGAAAAAAAGAAATAACCAAAGAGGCAAACAAGCTAAAATAGAATTTATAAGTAAAAGGACAGGTGAGGTAGTACCTTTTGATTTGAGTAAAATAGTGAGCGCTATTTTAAAAGCTTTTCAGTCTTCAAAAGAAGGTGGAGAACTAATGGCTAATCTTATAGCAGAAAATGTCTTTAAGTCTTTAGTTAAGTATCAAGAAGATTTAAATAAAAAAGACAAAACTGCTGAATTTTTACCTTCGGTAGAAATGATACAAGACTTGGTAGAAAAGGAGCTTATGAGGTCGAATTTTTCTGAGACAGCTAAAAAGTATATCTTGTATAGAAATAAAAGATCTGAGCTTAGAGAATTAAAACCAGTATCTAAAGAAACTCAAGAAGCTGTAAAAGAGAGTAGTAAATATTTTTCTAGTCCTTATTCTGAATTTATTTTTTATCAATTTTATTCTCGTTGGGTACCAGAGTTAGGACGTAGAGAGACTTGGTTAGAAGCTATAGAAAGGTTTATGGATTTTATGAAAGAAAATATGGGAGATAAGCTTACCAAGAAAGAATATGCTGAAGTGAAAGAAGCTATTTTGAATCAAGATGTTTGTCCTTCTATGAGATTACTTTGGTCTGCTGGAGATGCTTGCAGAAGTTCTAATGTTTGGGCTTACAACTGTGCTTATTTAGCTCCTACTAAACCTCGAGATCTGGGAGAGATAATGTATGTTTCTATGTGTGGGGCAGGGCTTGGATTTTCTGTGGAATCTGACAATGTGCAACAATTTCCTCAAATTAAAAAACAAACAAAATCTACTCCTATTAAGCATGTAGTAGCAGATAGTAAAGAAGGATGGGCTGATGCTTTTGTTTTAGGGGTAGAAGCATGGTTTGATGGTAAAGATGTAGATTATGACTTTTCTAAAATAAGACCATCAGGAGCTAGACTTGTAACTGCTGGTGGAAGAGCTTCAGGCCCTCAACCTTTAATAGATTTAATAGAATTTACTCGCAAGAAAATATTAAATAAGCAAGGAAGAAGGTTAACTAATTTAGATTTACATGACATCATTTGTATGATTGGATTAATAGTGGTAGCAGGAGGAGTGAGACGAAGTGCTTTAATTTCACTTTCAGAATTAGATGATATAGATTTAAGAGATGCTAAAAAAGGACAATTTTATCTTTCAGAACCTCAAAGAACAATGGCTAATAATTCTGTAGCTTACAATGTAAAACCTAGTGCTGAAGAATTTTTAGAAGAATGGACTGCTCTTGTAAAATCTAGATCGGGAGAAAGAGGTATTTTTAATAGAGAAGGGTTAGAAAAACAGGTACCAGAAAGACGATGGGGAGCTATAAAAAATGAAAAGCAGATCGGTATGAATCCTTGTGGGGAAATATATTTAAAATCAAAGCAGTTTTGTAATTTGACTAGTATAGTCATAAGACCAAAAGATAGCATGGAGACTTTATTAAAAAAGATGGAAATAGCTACTATTTTAGGGACCTATCAATCTACACTTACAAATTTTGGATACCTTTCTAAAGAATGGAAACAAAATTGTGATGAGGAAAGATTGCTTGGAGTTTCTTTAACTGGTTATTATGATAATAAAATAGTACGTAATGATAAAAATTTACAAGAGCTAAGAGACTTAGGAATTAAAGTAAATAAAAAATATGCTAAAAGATTTAATATAAACGCTTCTACAGCTATTACTTGTGTAAAACCTCATGGTAATTCTGGGCAACTTTTGGGAGTGGGTTCAGGTATGCACCCTTGGTTTGCTCCTTATTATGTACGAAGAGTTCGTATTTCAGCTACAGATCCTTTACTTCAAATGGCTAAAGATCAAGGGGTACCAACTTTACCAGAAGTTGGACAATCAGAAGAAAATGCTACAACATATGTTTTAGAATTTCCTGTAAAAGCTCCGACTGGTGCAATTTTCAAAGAAGAAGTTTCAGCTTTAGATTTACTTAATGAATGGAAGAGATTAAAAGTAAATTTTGTAGAACACAATCCGTCAGCTACTATTTATGTAGGTCCAGACGAGTGGTTAGCTGTAGGTAATTTTGTTTATGAAAATTGGGATATAGTAGGTGGGCTATCATTTTTACCTAGATCTGATCATGTTTATAAATTAGCTCCTTATGAAGAAATAACTAAGGAAGAATACGAGAAGAGGAGAAAGGCTATTACTAAGATAGATTTTTCTAAACTTACACAATATGAAGAAAAAGACAATACCACAGGAGCTAGAGAATATGCTTGTGTATCTGGAGATTGTTAAACTAATCAAAAAATAAATAAAACACTCTTTTAACAAAAGAGTGTTTTATTTTGTAGTATAATATAATTATGAAAATATATTTAGCCACAGACCATGCAGGGTTTGAATTAAAAGAAAATATAAAACTTTTTTTAGAAGTAGAAAAAGAAGATCTTATAAAAGAGTTAGGAGAAAATGGGCAAGTAGTATCTGATATAGAAATAGTAGATTTTGGAGCTTATGTCTATGATGAAGATGATGATTATCCTAAATATGTTTCTGCTTGTGCTGGAGCTCTTTCTGCTGATATTTATACTGGGAAAAAAGGAAATATAGGTATTATTTTTGGAGGATCTGGAGAAGGGGAAGCTATAGTCGCTGGTAAATTTAAAGGGATAAGAGCTGGAGTCATTAATAGTGAAAATATAGAATTAGTAAAACTTTTAAGAAAGCATAATAATGCAAATATTATTTCTTTTGGAGCTAGATTTTTAGAAGAAAATTTCGTAAAAGAAGCTATAAAAACTTTTATTTTTACTAGATTTGATGAAGCTGATGAAGCTATTGTTACCAGACATGAAAGAAGAGTTCAGCAAATAGAAGATATAGAAAATAATTTAGATATTATAGTCGATACAAAAGTAAATAAAGAAGAGCTAGAAGAGCTCGAAGCTCTAGAAAAAATGAGAGTTAAAATAGAAACCGAGTAATAATCATGGAAATAATACCAGCAATTTTAGAAAATAAATTTGAAGATATACAAGAAAAAATAGAGTTTTTAGTCTCTATAGAAAGAAAGTATGATATAGATTTTCAAACAGTACAAATAGATCTTTGTGATGGAGTTTTTGTAGAAAATACTACTTGGCTTCCTGGAGAAGATTTTGAAAAAGAACTTGCTTTTTTAGATGAATATAGAAGTTTTTTTAATTATGAATTTCATTTAATGTGTAAAAATCAATTAGAGTTTTTCTCTAGAGTAGAAAAGCTGAAAGCTTGGAGTGTAGTAATACATATAGAAGAATTATTGAATACAAAAGAATTAATAGAAATAATAGAAAGAGCTAAAAATTCTTATATCAAAGTAGTAATATCTGCCAAAATAGATTTTTTAGAAAAAGTAAAAGAAGATATTTTAACTTTATTGGAAAATTATGAAGATATGGAACTTCAAATAATGGGTATAGAAAAAATAGGAGTTCAAGGGCAAGAATTTAGCGAAAGATCCTTATCTTTAATTAGGTTTTTTAGAAAAAATTTTACAGAAAAAGAATTATCTATACAAGTAGATGGTTCTGTAAATTTAGAGACTATAGGATTAATTAGAAGAGCTGGAGCCAATAAAGCTTTGGTAGGGTCTTACCTTTTAGGTGATTTAAGAGAAGAAGAATTTGTCATAAAGACAAAATCTTTGTATAGGGCATAAAATTTTAATCGTTGTGGTATAATTTATTTAATATGAAGATTTTAACTCAAGTAGAGAAAGATGCTTTAGCTGGTGTTGAAATGGATGTATCTATTACTATAGATAATACATTTTTGGATTTTCCTAAAGATTTTAGTAAAAATTTAAAATCTTTAATTCCTATTTTTGTTGGTTTATATTTCAGATCAGCTAATCATGATCCAGAAAACCCTAAATGGAAAAATAGAGATTATATTTTTCCTATAAATAATTATGCTAGTATTATGAAAAGTTTAGTAAAAGTCCATGCTGGCTATGATGAATTTACTAATTTAGAAAATTATCTTAAAAAATATCCATTTTCTCAAATAGAAAACACTTTTGGAGAGGCTATAGGATATTATATTTCAGCTCATAATATAGGAGATAAACATGAAAGGTTTTATTATATAGTAGTAAGTGAATTAGATCTTTTAAATAATTTTTCAGCTTTAGAATTTATTTTGAAAAATAATATGCGAAGAGTTATAGTTATAGCTTATACCAAG
>CAYMRR010000006.1:0-24557 GCA_964393005.1 uncultured Candidatus Saccharibacteria bacterium | reverse complement strand
TATTTCCATATAAAAATCTTCTGCTTTTTGATTTATATTTTCTTTTTTAGGTTTAGGGGTAGCTATATTTATAAGATGAGCTTCATATTCTACCTCCCCTCTCTCTCCTTTAAAGCCTTTTACTCCATCTCTTGTTTCTATTCCAGCTCGAAAAGTTTTACCACTTCCCATTTTAAATGATTTTTCTACATTATTTATAATAAAATCAAAAGAATCGCTATCTGTTCCATCTTCTGAAAGAAAATCTTCCAAAGAGGTTATTTTTAATTCTTTTTTATACTCTTTTTCTAATTCACTTGTAGTTTTTATATTTTCTCCTTTATTTCTTTTTTTAGGAATTGTATAGTTTCCAGAATTTGTTTTAGCTACATATTCTACTCTTTTATTTTCTTGATTAAAAAATTCATTATCTGCGAGCTTATTTGGATTTTCTTGTGCCATACCTGGTATTGATGTAGCTACTCCAACTCCTAGAATAGCTGCAGATTTATTCCAGTTATTCTTAATAGCCTTTAAGCTTTTCATAATAAAATTAGCTGCTTCTTTTTTGTTTTGGTCAGATTCGGTGATAGGTGTTTTTTCTTTTAAATTTTTAGGATTATCTTTTAAACCTTCAAAACTTTCTCCCTTGATTTTTACAGGTCTTTCTTTAGACATATTTATATTCTATATAATAAAATTATATCATAAAAAAAACGACCACTTTTACATGATCGTTTTAAATATCCTTTAACAACTAATACATAGGAGTTGGTCCTAATCTCCTTTGTTGTTGTGGGTATCCTTGTTGAGGATATCCTTGCGTTGGGTATCCATACTGTGGGTATCCTTGTTGTACTGGGTATCCATACTGTGGGTATCCTTGTTGTACTGGGTATCCATATTGAGGGTATCCATATTGTGGGTATCCCTGTTGTACTGGATATCCTTGTTGCATCGGGTATCCTTGTTGTACTGGATATCCTTGTTGCCCTTGGACAACCACTCGTACTTGCCGCACAGGGTATCCTCGTTGTGCTGGGTATTGTTGAACCACTTGTACTTGTCCGTGAACTGCCACAGGATATCTTTGCACATAATATGGAGTGATACAGCTCTCAAGATAAAAAGCTGTCAAAATCACTATTGCCACTAAAAAGAACTTTTTTGTTTTCATATCTGTAAATTTTTAAAGATTTTCTGAAATTTTAACTAATTAAAGTATAACATACTGATATTTTTTGTCAAGAGGTAAAACAAAAACCCGTTAAGATTGTTAAGCGGGTTTTTTTTAAATTAATTCCTTAATTCTAATAGCTTTGAGCTCTTTTTATCCAAGCTTCATATTCTGCTTGGTTGGTAAACAACCTTTCTCCTTCTGAAGTCATTACTGACTTCCGAAAACCAGAATTAGTACCAACTTCTTGAACTCTTTGAGACTCTTGGTTTCCTTGATTTCCTTGAGATGCGATAAAAGAATTGTATTCCCCTTCATCTCTAAAAACTCTTATTCCTCCTTTATATGCTACTTCTTTATAAAAAGAAGAATTAGAAACCTTATACTCTTCTCGAGTGTTTAGATTTCCTCCACTTTTTGTAAAATTGGCTATCCAAGCATCATATTCTGCTTGATTTTGAATCAAGCGAATACCTTCACTAGTCGTTATTTCCTTAGGAAATTCAGACTTTGGAGGACAAGGTTGAGGTTGAGTAACTACTGTACTGGTTCTGGAACTATAAGAACTATTACTATTATCGCTATAGCTATCATTAGTTCTAACTGTACTATAGCTAGAATTAGAACTAACTGTGCTAGAGCTAGTTCTAGTTGTACTAGTTTTTTTAGTTACATTAGAACTAGTCTTAGTAGGTTTAGTGTGATCCACCAATCCCACTTTTTTTCTGAGTCTGTCGATCTCTTCTAAGAGATCGATAATTTCTTCCTTCTTCTTTAGTAGATCTTCTGCTGCTTTTAATTTTAAAAGCAGCTCTTCATCTCCACATTCTACATAAGATATTGGTGAAGATTCAGATTTATCAACTTTGTCAACAGGAGCTACAATTATTTCTTTTCTGGCTTTCTCTTCTTTTTTAACACCTTTTTCTCCTTTTGGTGTATTAAACTGAAGGAAAAACAATATTAAAAGAAAAACCCCTAACAGATAACCTAATCCTTGGACTAGGTCTCTGTGGTTTCGGTAAAAATTTTTTAACGAATTCATATCCTTAAATTTTTAAATTAATGTTTCACTTATTTACTTGATTAAAAATAGATATAAAGAATAAATATCCAAATCTTAATCAAGTAAATAAACTTTTCTCAATTTAAAATTATAAAGAGCTCTAAAAATAGAATTACTATTAGAATTAACAAAGAACTTTAAAATACTCTTAACTAACCAAAGTATAGCAGATTTAAAAAAATTTGTCAAGTAATTTTAAACCTTTTTTAACCAAAAATAAGCTTTTAAATAAAAGCTTATTTTTGGTTATTAATTTGAAAACTAACGAATTATAGCTCCAGAATCACATTCTACTAAAGTCCCTGATATTGTTTGACAAACGCTTTTATAAGAAATACAAGAAACATGGTTTAGTGGGTTATTAAAATCTGTCCCTGTTTTATAGCAAATATTATGATTAGCATTTGGTACAGGCTCATATAAATCTCTAGTAGCTTTTACTTCAGAAAGACCAGCTACTACCAATATCATTAAAATAGAAAAAAGAATTAAAATAGTCACCTTGTGAGTAAGTTTATGATTGTAATGTAAATCTTTTAAATCTTTTTTTAAATATTTATTCATATATTAATTATAACTTATAAAAAAGTTTGTCAAAAAAGTTATAAACATATTAAAATTACTATTTCTTTAATGATATAATAGAAATTATGACAAGAAAAGAAGAGAAAAAAAATAAAACATATAATTTAAGATTTCAAGATCCACATCAAAAAAAATCCTCTAAAGATTTGCTTATTTCTACACATAAAGAAGGAGAGGAAAATTTTATAAAAAGAGAATCAGATAAATACAATCTTCCTTATATAAATTTAAAAGGTATTGCTCCAGAACCTGATGCTTTAAAACAAATCAAAGAAGAAGATGCTAAAAAAGCTAAAATGGCATCTTTTAAACAAGTTGGAAATAACCTGTATATAGCTATGTTTTCTCCTCAAGGAGAAGGTGTTTCTCAGATATTAAAAAATTTAGAAAGTCATGGTTTTAAACTTATAAAGTTTATGGCTTCTACAGCTTCTTTAGAACATGCTTGGACAAGATATGCAGATATAACTCACGCAAAACCAGCTACACCCGGAATATTAGACCTAAATTCTGAAGTTTTAAAAGATTTGTATACTAATATTAAAACTTTAGACGATTTACGAAGTACAATAGTAGCTATAGCAGGACAATCCAAAAACTTTCGTATTTCTAGAATTCTAGAACTTATAATTTCTGGATCTTTACATTTCAAATCTTCTGATATTCATATAGAACCTGAAAAAGAAAATGTAAGAGTAAGATATCGTATAGACGGACATTTAACAGATATTTGTTTTTTAGATTATGCAACTTTTAAACTTATAAATTCTAGATTTAAGCTCTTGTCTGGCATAAAGCTTAGTATTACAAAAAATGCTCAAGACGGTAGATTTAGTATACTTAGCGATAATATAGAGATAGAAGTCCGTGTTTCTGTTATCCCTGGAAACTATGGTGAAAGTTTTGTGATGAGAATATTAGATCCTAGGAATATAATGGCAGAACTAGAGTCTTTAGGGCTTAGCCAAAAACTTTTTGAAGTTTTAGAAGAAACTTTAGAAAAACCTAATGGAATTATCTTAAATACAGGACCTACAGGATCTGGAAAAACCACCACCTTATATGCTTTTATAAATAAACTATACTCTCCTGGTATTAAAATAATAACTATAGAAGATCCTGTCGAATATAAACTTGCTGGTATAGTACAAACTCAAGTAGAAGAAGATAAAGGATATACTTTTCTTTCAGGACTTCGTGCTGCTATGAGACAAGATCCAGACATTATCATGGTAGGGGAAATTAGAGATAATGATACAGCAAAAGTAGCTATAAATGCTTCTCTTACAGGACATCTTGTATTTTCTACTTTACATACGAATAATGCAGCAGGTACTATACCAAGACTTTTAGAGCTTGGAGCAAATCCTGGAACTTTAGCTTCTGCTCTTTCTTTATCTTTAGCACAAAGATTAGTAAGAAAGCTTTGTCCATTTTGTAAAATAGAGATAGAAGCAAATCCTAAACAGATAAAACAAATTACTAATATTTTAGGAGGAATGATAGCAAATAAAAAAGAAAATACTATGGAAAATTTTAAACCTTCTAATTCTTATAAAATATATGAACCAAATGAAATGGGTTGTGAAAAATGCTTTGAAGGATATAAAGGAAGAACTGCTGTATTTGAAGCTATTAAAATGGATAGAGCTATAGCCGACTCTATAATAGAAGAAAAAATAGTCAACGAAAGAAAAATAAAAGATCTTGCTATAGCTCAAGGTATACCTACTATGAGAGAAGATGGTATAATAAAACTTCTAAGTGGAATTACAAGTTATAAAGAATTAATAGATGCTGTTAATCTTTATGAAGATTAAAAGAAAAACCACATAGACCTCTAAACAACCTCTTGGTGAAGAATACTTTTGTGTAAGGATAGGATCAGTGTAGAATAAATCTAACCAAAACCGTCCTCCACCCAAAAAAGTATAAGACTTAAGTCTCAATTGTTTAGAGATCTATGTGGTTTTTAAAAAACAAAAATATAATCTTGTAAAAATATTGGGTCAAAAAAATAATTAGCTTTTGGCTAAGTTATTTAAAAGTACAAGCCTATATTTGTTCAATTATATCATATCATACATAATTCTATTTTGTCAAGTCTTTTTGTTATATGTTAAAATATAAATAATATTATGGAAAATAAAAACCTTAATGCTAAAACTATAGAAAAAGAAGAATCTTATTTAGATCAAGCTTTAAGACCAAGTCATTGGGATGATTATATAGGACAAAAAACTATAAAAGACAATCTAGAAATACTTATTAAAGCTGCTAAAGAAAGAAATTCTCCACCAGAACATATTTTATTTTATGGACCCCCTGGCCTTGGTAAAACTACTTTAGCTAATCTTGTAGCTAAAGAATTGGAAACAAATATTCGCATTACTTCTGGGCCAGCCATTATGAAAGTTGGAGATCTTGCTGCTATTTTGACCAATTTATCAGATGGAGATGTACTTTTTATAGACGAAATACATAGATTAAACAAAATGATAGAAGAAGTTCTTTATCCAGCTATGGAATCTGGTAAACTAGATATTATTATAGGGAAAGGTCCTAGTGCTAGAACTATACAGCTAGATTTACCAAAATTTACTCTTGTAGGAGCTACTACTAGAGTTTCTTTATTGTCTTCTCCTTTAAGATCTAGGTTTTCTGGAGGAGTGTATAGGCTTCAATATTATAACGAAGAAGAAATAGCTAAAATAGTAGAAAATAGCTCTAAAATTTTAAATATAGAAATTAAAAAAGAAGCTGCTTTAGAAATAGCTAAAAGATCTAGATTTACTCCAAGAATAGCAAATTATCTTTTAAAGAGATGTAGAGATTATGCTCAGATAAATAAAGCTATTATAGATACAGATATAGTAAATAATACTTTAAATCTTTTGGAAATAGATCGTATTGGTTTAGGAATAACAGAAAAAATGTTTTTAGATACTTTAATTAATATTTTTTCTGAAAAACCAGTAGGACTTAATACTATATCAGCATCTATTGGAGAAGAAGAAGGAACTATAGAAGATGTTATAGAGCCATATTTACTTCAAATCGGATTTATAGAAAGAACTCCACGTGGTAGAATTGTCACAGAAAAAGGTAAAACACATTTTAAAGAACTGTATTCATGAAAATAATTTTAGGTATAGATCCTGGATATGATAGACTTGGTCTTTGTGTTTTAGAAAAAAAAGATAATAATGACCAAAAAATAATTTTTTCTAATTGTTTAACTTCTGATAAGAAAAAAGATATTAATATTCGTATTTTTGAATTAGTAAAAGAAATAAAAAAAATTATTTTAAAATATAAACCTACAGAACTAGCTATAGAAAAACTTTTTTTTACTTCTAATCAAAAAACTGTTATGGGAGTGTCTGAAGCTAGAGGAGCTATTATTTATTTAGCATTAGAATCTGGTCTTAATATATATGAATATACACCCCTTCAAATCAAAATAGCTTTGACAGGATATGGTGTTTCTACTAAAGAACAGGTCTATTTTATGTTACAAAAAATATTGAAATTAGATAAAACTATAGGAAAAAAACTAGATGATGAAAGTGATGCTATAGCCATAGCTTATACTCATGCCGTAAGTATAAAATAATTATTCACAGTTTTATTAATTACCTCTTGAAAAATTTTCTCAATTATTTATAATAATGAGAATTACTAAAAATAAATAAAAATTATGTCAAAAAAAAGAGTTTCAAAAAAACAATCTTTCGAAAAAAGAGATGATGATGAAATGGAAGAATTAGAAGACTATGAAAAAAATTTCAATCCTGATTCATTGGATGATGTTTTAGATAGTGAAGAAGAAGATACTGATGAAGAAGATGAAGAATTATTTGATGAAGATGGTGATTTTTCTTTAGATGAAGAAAATGAAGAAGACGACGGCCTTTACGAAGACGATGATGAAGAAAATGCTTTTTGGAAATTATAAAATAATTTTTACAAATTTTTTCTTACCTATTTTAAATATTCCAGAATACACTTTAGCTTTATAATCAGCTAAAGTGTTTTCTTTTATCTCTTCTTTTTCTTCTATAATTTCTTTAATAGAGTTAGTCTCTACTAACCTTTTCCATTCTGATTTAGACTTTACTATATTATTAGTTACAATTATTTCTCCTAATTCTTTCTCTTTATCTTCATCTTTAATAATAATTTCTATAATATTATCTGGTATTCCTCCTTTTTGAAAAGTTTCTATAAAATTATTTTCAGCTTTTACTGCAATTTTTTCATTATGATATATAGAAACTATAGTTTTAGCTAATTTTATTTTTAAATCTCTAGGATTATTTTCTGTATTATTTAAATAATTTTCTGCTTCTTTCAATTCTTCTTTAGTAGCATCTGTACAAAGTCTCATATATTTAATAATCAAATCATCTCTCATAGCCATGATTTTTCCAAACATATCATTTGGTTCATCGACTATAGAAATAATATTTCCTTGAGAAGTACTCATTTTTTCTCCATTAGTTCCTTCGAGCATTTCGCAAGTTAATATATGTTGCTTTTTCATTCCAAAATAATCTTGTAAAATTCTTCCTGCTTTAAGATTGAAAAGTTGATCAAAACCTCCTATTTCTACATCTGTTTTCAATTCTACAGAATCGTATCCTTGCATAATAGGATATAAAAATTCTCTTAAAGAAATTTCTTTTCCAGCATCATATCTTTCTCTAAAATTTCTTCTTGCTAACATTTGTTGAACAGTAAAACATTCTGAAAGTTTTACAACTTCGCTAAAAGTAAGCTTTGAAAGCCAATCGTTATTGTAAACAAATTCTGTTTTAGATAGATCTAAAATCTTTCCTATTTGATTTTTATAATCTTTTAGATTTTCATCTATTTTTTGTCTGGTAAGCATTGGTCTTTTTTCACTTTTGTCTGACGCATCTCCTATTTGAGCTGTAAAATCTCCAACTATTAAAACTACTTGATGACCAAGCTTTTGAAACTCTCTTAATTTTCTAAGAGGTATTGCTCTACCTAAATGAAGTTTTGGACCAGTAGGATCTATACCTAATTTTATTCTAAGAGAAACTCCACTTAATAATTCTTTTTTTAATTCTTCTTTATCTATTATATCTTCTACCCCTCTTTCTAAGAGAAAATCTATTTTAGATTCATCTGTATTTATTTTAGTGTTTTTAATAGCCATATTTAGTCTATATTATATTTTATATACTTGATATATACTTTAGGAGTATATCATAATCTATAAGTTAAAAAAATAAAAATTTACTTTTAAATATGATAAAATATAGTAAAATAAGGCTTATTTATAAAATCTTTATAATTTAAAATTAAAATGAAAAATAGTATAAAAAATAGTCTTTTTGGTAGAAATACTAAAAAAGTAAAAACTGGTAAAACTTCTCAAAGTAAAAATAAAAAAATTTTTTGGAAAATATTTAAAAATCTTTTCTTTTTGTTTTTATCTTTATTTTTAATACTAGTTACAGTGATAGCTATTTTTATTTCTACTGTAAATATTCCAGATTTTTCTAATTTTGCCAATAGAAAAATAGACAATTCTACTAAAATTTATGACCGCACAGGAAAAATAATTTTATACGATATACATGGAGAAGTTAAAAGAACACAGGTTTCTTATTCTGAAATATCTCAATATGTAAAAGATGCCACAATAGCAATAGAAGATAAATATTTTTATGATCATAAAGGTATTAGACCAACTTCTATAATAAGAGCTTTTATAGCAAATATAAAATCTGGAGCTTTTGTTCAAGGAGGTTCTACTATAGATCAACAAATTATTAAAAATGCTTTACTTACCAGAGAGAAAAGTATTATAAGAAAAATTACAGAATGGGCTATGGCTATAAAACTTGATTATCAAGTTCCTAAAGCTGATATCTTAACAATTTATCTTAATGACGCCTCTTATGGAGGGACTATTTACGGAATACAAACAGCTGCTACTCAATTTTTTAATAAAGATGCTATAGATATAACTTTAGCTGAAGCTGCATATTTGGCTGCTCTTCCAAATGCTCCTACTTTTTATTCTCCTTATGGTGATAATGTAGATAAATTAGAAGCTAGAAAAAATCTTATTTTAAGATTAATGTTTGAACAAAATAAAATTTCTAAAGAAGAATATGATACAGCTTTAAATGAAAAAGTAGAATGGCAAAGAAATACAGAAAATGGAAAAGCTATGCATTTTGTATTTTTAGTAAGAGCTTATCTTGAAGAAAAATATGGAAAAGATACAGTAGATATTGATGGTTTAAAAGTGGTTACTACCTTGGATTATGATTTACAAACAGAAGCTGAGAAAATAGTCAATAAATACGCTTTAGAGAACGCAGAAAAATTTCAAGCTACAAATGCCGGACTTGTAGCAATAGACCCTACTACAGGGCAAATTTTGTCTATGGTGGGCTCTAGAGATTACTTTGAAACTGATGCTATACCTGGGAACTATAATGTTACTACCGCACTAAGACAGCCTGGTTCTGCTTTTAAACCTATAGTGTATGCTACAGCATTTATGGAAGGATACACACCAGAGACTGTGTTATTTGATGTTCCTACTCAATTTAGTACTACTTGTGACTATCTTGGTAACCCTCTTCCTGGATATACCAAAGATACATGTTATTTCCCTAGTAACTATGATGGTACCTTTAAAGGCCCTGTAACTATAAAAGAAGCTTTAGCACAATCTTTAAATATACCTGCTGTAAAAGCTTTATATTTATCTGGAATTAAAAATGCTATTTCTACTGCTCAAAAATTAGGTATAACTACTTTAAATACTAATACTAATTATGGTCTTTCTTTGGTACTTGGATCTGGAGAAGTAAGCTTACTCCAACTTACTAATGCTTATGGAGTTTTTGCTAATAATGGAGTTTATAATCCGCCTGCTTTTATTTTATCTATTACAGATATAGATGGAAACATTTTAGAAGAATATAATCAAAACAGCTCTAGTGTAATACCTAGTTCTGTAGCTTCTGCTATTAACAGTATCCTTTCAGATAATGAAGCAAGAGCTCCTTTATATGGTTATAATTCTGGTTTATATTTTCCAGGAAAAGCTGTAGCAGCTAAAACAGGTACTACTAATGAATATAAAGATACTTGGACTATAGGTTATTCTCCTTCTATAGCTGTAGGTGTATGGGCTGGAAATAATGATGGAAAAGAAATAAATAGAGGAATGTCAGGAATGGTAGCTGTACCTATGTGGAGTGAATTTATGTCTTTTGCTTTACAAAATGAAGCAGCTACTTATTTTAGAGATATTCCTCTTAACAATACTTCAAATGTGGATAATAATCCTGCTTTAAATGGTATATACTGTTATTCTGAAAATGGTTTAAATTTTAGTTATTCTGTTTTAAAACCAAATGATTCTCAATACAACCTTTGGAAACTACCTGCTGATATATGGATGCAAAATACATTATGTCCTTTTACTGGTGTTTTAAATCATAATGGTTCTAGTACTACTATTTTTGATGAAAATTTTAATGAATTATTAAATTCTTCTACCACTATTAATATTCCAAATAATACTGAAATAATAATATCTACAACTACTAATATTAATTAAAAATTAGTTTTAAACTTATTTTCTCTTCTATTAGAGAAATGTCTTCATCTTTTAGTTTGTTTTTAATATAAAAATAAACGCTAGATTTTAAATTAATTAGTTTAAAAGTATTATTTTTAAAATTTAGTTTAATATTATTTTCTTTTATATTTAAATTATATTTTTCTTTTAATAAAGAAATAATTTCTTCTTCTTTATTTTTTTTAGTATTAAGTTTATTTTTATATTTTAAAAATAAATCCTGAATATTATTAACCATTTCTTTTAAACTATTTATTGAGAGGCATTAATAAATAAGTAAAACTTTCATCTTGCCCATCTTTTATAAAGAGTGGTCTATTTTGTTGAGTAAAAAGAAGTTCTATATCTTCACTTAAAATATGAGAAATTCCATCTAAAAAATAATTACTATTATAGCTTACAGATATATTCTCTCCAGTAATAGATTCTGGTATTATTTCTTTATCTAAAGCTCCTACTCTATCGTTTTTGGATTTAGTTTTTATAATTTTATCTTCTACTAAAATATCTAAATCCACATAAGAATAATTATTTACAAAAATAGTAGACAAATTAAGACTATTTTTTAATTCTGTTTTATTTACTTTTACTTTAGTTATCCATTCTTTTGGAAAAAGTTGTTTATAATCTGGAAAATTACCATTTATAGATCTTATTGCTAGGATTGTATTTTCATTTTGTATTGTTAAAATATTTTCACTACTATATATTTCTATCTCTTCTTCAGAATTTTCTTCGTCTTTCAAACTTTCTAATATAGAAATTTTTTCATTAATATTTTTCTGAGAAATTAATATATTTATATCTTCATTATTATTATCGAATGTTATTTTTTTTTCAGCTAATCTAAAAGAATCTGTTGCTACAGAAACCAATTCTCCATCTTTAGAATAAAGATAAACAGAAGACATTTCTGGTTTTATTTCAGAAGTAGAAGCACAGAAAGCTACAGATTTAATTAAATTAATATATGTTTTTAAATTAATACTGGTTAAATAATTACCAGAATTAGGTATATTTGGAAAATCTTCTAATTTGGTAGTTTTAAGTTGAATTTTGTTTTTTAAATAAGAAATATTTAAAACATCATCAATTAGTTCGCAAATAATATTTGTATCTATATTTGTAAAATGATTAGAAAACTTAGTTAATATATCTCCATTTATTAAACATTCTCCATTTATCACTCCTTTCATAGAGACAGATTTTTCGCAAGTAAGTTCTAAATTAGTAGCTCTCATAGTAAGAGTATTATTTTCACTTTTTATATATATATTATTTAAATAAGAATTTAAAGTATTTTTATTTCTAGCTTTACCTACTTGATTTATTATTTTAAATAATTTTATTGAATTAATCTCAAATTTCATAAGTTAATTAATTATAGTATATTTTCAATAAATATTAAACTTATTAAAATAATTAATAAATGTGAATTTAGAAAATACTTTTTAAATAATAATTATTAATAATATATATAGTTGTGGAGAAAGTTAATAACAAGATTATCTCCTTATTTTTAAACAGTAAGAACCTGATTTCTAAAAAGGATAAGAATTTAAAAATGATAATAAAAATAGAATTAAGATTTACTGAAAAATAATATGTTTTACAATAAATTAAAAAACTTAAAAATATTCTTAAGTTTTTAACAGACTTTCTATATTTATTAGTTTCTTATAATAGAGATATTAACAAGTTTTTAACAGATAACTATTTTAATATATTATAAAGTTCTTCTATTTCTTTATTTAGATAAGGATCTTCTCTTCTTTCTTTCTTAATTTTTTCATAAGAATGAATAACTGTTGTGTGATCTTTTCCACCTAATTTCTCCCCTATTGTAGGATAAGAAACATCAAAATACTCCCTTAAAATATACATAATTATTTGTCTAGGTTTTACTATATCTTTTCTACGAGTTTTAGTATAGATATAAGAAGAATGAATATTATAATAATCAGAAACTATTTTAACAACTTCTGAAATAGATACTGATCTTTTAGATCTTATATTGTTTTTAACAAGATTAACAATACTAGTTAGAGTAACTTTTTGATCAAAAAGCTCTATTTGTGCTTGAATAAAATTAATAACACCTTCTAATTCTCTAATGTTTCCACTAATATTTTCTGCTACATATTCAATTACTCCATTTTCTACTTTCTCTTTATTCTTTATTTTTGATTTAAGAATATTAATTCTGGACTCATAATCTGGAATACCAATATCAACTATCATTCCTTGATTAAATCTAGATTTTAATCTATCTTCTAATCCTACAATAAAATTTGGATGTTTATCAGAAGAAAAAATAATTTGTTTATTATCATTATGTAAATTATTAAATAAATGAAAGAGTTCATCTTGAGTTTTTTCTTTACCATTAATAAATTGAATATCATCCATTATAAAAACATCATATTTTTTATATTTTTCTTTAAAGCTATTTATTTTTTGACTATTAATAGCAGAAACAAATTCTAAATAATATTTCTCAAGAGAAGTATAGAAAACTTTTTTATCAGAATAATTATTTTTAATAGTATTACCTATGGCTTGTATAAGGTGAGTTTTACCAAGGCCAGTATTACCATAGATAAATAAAGGATTATAAGCAATACCAGGATTTTTAATAACAGCTTGTGATGCAGCATAAGCTAATTCATTAAAAGCACCTACTACAAAATTGTTAAATGTATATTTTTGATTTAATCCATCATCTTTATTGATATATAAATCTTGTAAAGGGAGAGAATTTGTAGGTTCTATTATTTTATTTTTAGCTTGAATAGCTTTTTTCTGTAAAGTTTCTAATTTTACAGTATGAAATTCAACCCCTTTTACACCCTCATGTATTTCTCTTAATATTCTAAGAATAAATTTATGATGTTTTTGTAATAACCATTCTTTAACAAAATCATTAGGAACACCAATTACTACAGTACCACTTTTATAATTAATAATCTGTGTATTTCTAAACCAAGTATTAAAATTTACTCGAGATAGTTCTAATTCTATTCTCGATAGCGCCATATCCCAAATTTGTTTATAATCCATAATATTAAAATAAAAAAAGAGTACTATATTTAGTTACTTAGTGTTAAGTATACAAAAGTTTGAAAAAATAAACAAACTTATATATAAAACTTGTATTTTTATTATAAATATTGTATATTAAACAAAATAAAAATAAAAATATGGCATCAGGAGGAGTAACATATAAACCAAAAAACAAGAAAAGATACACCACTCATGGCTTTTTATCTAGAATGAGAACTTCTGGAGGAAAGAGTGTTATTAAAAACAGAAGAAGAGATGGTAGGAAAAATCTTTCCGTCTCAGAAGAAAAAAATCTTTTAGTAAAAAGAATGAGTACAGTCAAATCTAGTAAAGAGAGAAGAAAAAATAAATAATATTTAAAATGTTAAAAAAGATTTATAAATTAACATCTTTTGAAATTAAAAATATTTTTGTAAAAAAAAATACACCTATTAAAACAGAAAGAGGTGTATTTTTTGATATTAAATATAAAAAAGAAAATATATTAAATTTGAAAGAAGGAAGTCTTTTTAAGACAGGAATAGTAATTTCTAAAAAGAATTTTAAAAATTCTGTAGATAGAAATAAAATAAGAAGACAAATTTATACCATAATAGAAAATTATAAAAAAAATTTAAAAGATGAATATTTAGAAAATAGTAAAATATTTTTAATTTTTTATATTAAAAAGGAAATAAAAGAAATAAAATTTTCTCTTTTAGAGAAAGAGGTGTATAATACTTTAAATAGAATTTTAAAAATATAAAATCATGTTTAACACTTTCTTCTTAAGACCTATATATAATCTTGTAGTTTATATAATAAACTATATACCTTCTTATGATGTAGGAATAGCTATAATTTTAGTTACTATACTAATTAAAATAATATTATTTAAACCAAATTTAAATTCTCAAAAAAGTTCATATTTAATGAGAGAAGCACAATTAGATATAGAAAAAATAAAAGAAAAATATAAGAATAATAATACTAAAATAGCAGAAGAAACAATGAAGATTTATAAAGAGAGAAATATAAAACCTTTTGCTAGTATTTTATTATTAATAATTCAAATACCTATATTTTTTGCTTTATATTATGTATTTAGAGATGGTTTTACTTTAAAACCAGATCTTCTTTATAATTTTATCAATTTTCCAGAAACAACTAAAAAATTAGCTTTTGGTTTATTAGATCTCTCAGAAAAAAATATTTGGGTAGGTGTTATTACAGGTTTAACTATGTTAATCCTTTCTTTAAGACAATCTCAAGTTTTTAAAGATTTAAATAAAAATTCTAAAAATCAAAAAGATGATAGTTTTAAGTCTTTTTTTACAAGATCTTTACAAATGCAAATGACTTATTTTTTACCTATTTTAATAGGAGTGTCCGCTTCATTTCTTCCTGCAGGTTTAGGAGTATATTGGACAATTAACAATATTTTAAGTATTTTTCAAGATATATATATTAAAAAAGAGTTAAATCTTAATAAGAAATAATATTATTGAAGTTCTAAAGCTCTAAGTATATTTAGAGTCCATAAAGAAGAATCATTTTTATTAATAAAACCTAAATGTGTTGCAAATCTCTCATTTATACTTAAATTTTTACCATCTATTATTTCATTAATATAACCATCTGATTTAAAATCAAATAGAAGTGTTCCATTTTGATAATCATTGTTTACAATATATAGAGAATCTTCCCAACTTGTCATACCTTGATACCAAGCATCAGGAAGACCATAAGTATAACTTTTTATCTCTTTAGGGACAGAACATATAATTAAGTTATCTGATTTGTATTCAATTTGAGTACATTTGTTAGCTAGTGTTAAAAAATTTAAACGGTATAAATCTATAAGTTCAAAATACTCCCCTTTAAAATTTTCATTAATGTAAAGTTTTAAACCTGAACCTGATAAAATAGAAGTTAATAGATTATTATTATTAATTAAAAAAGACATTCCTTTATAACCACTAAAAATAATATTTAAATTACCTAAAGAATTAGATTCATTTTTTTCTAATTTATATAAAACATTTTCTAGTAATGCTGATTCATTACTATAAGCATAAACATCTCCTTTATTTGTTAATAACATCTTCCAATCATAAAACTCAGAACTATAGATTCTTTCTCCATAAGAGTCTTGTATATTTTTAAATAAATACCAATCAGAATAATAATCTACTATATTATTTTTTATTTTTGTTTTTTTAACTATAAATCCAGCAAATTCATTATTAGTAGATAAAGTAAAATTAATAATATTATCTGGTAAATCTAAAATATTTAAAAGTTTAGCAGGAGTATTATAATAAGCAGGTAAAGTAGCACTAACAGTTTTAATAGTATCGTTTTTTAAATATTGTAAAAAAACTCTACTCTTATTACCATTATTATCATTCATAAAATAAGCTTTTACTGTATTAGGGTAAGAGTCAGAGGTTATTTGATAAGGAGTAGAAGTAGGATTTAATAAATCTTTTTCATATATAAAACCTGTCTCACTATCAACAAATTGGAGAATTGTTTTGGTGTTAGTAAAAGAATGTTCTATTCCGTATTCGTCTAAATAAGTGTCAGTATAATCTTTATAATAAAAATTATATCCAGCTACTGGTTTATCCCAAACTTTTATTAAACCTTCTGAATAACCTATCTTTAAAGTATAATCTTCCTCCTCTTCTTTTTGTTTTTTGTCTTCTTTTTTATTAGTAAAATCAAATAAATTACCAAAATTAAAAATATTTTCTCCTTTAGAAGTTTTATCTAAAAAAGAGAAAGAGTTTTTATTTTTATTAAAAAATAAAAAGTAAAAAATTGAAGTAAATATTAAAATAGATAAAGAAACTAAAATTATTTCTTTTTTATTTTTTTTGAAAAAAGATTGTTTTTTTTGAGACATAATTTAATTTCCAGTAGAAGAATAATGTATTGCATCACTATTTTTAATAGCAGCACTTTGGATAAAACCATATTTTCCTCCATTTTTTTCCATCCATTTATAGACTTCATTATTCATACATTTTGTATAGCTAGATCCATTAGAACATCCGTTTTGCAAGTCTATAGCATCTCCTGTGGAATGGTTTGATCCATTACCACCTAATTTGCAAGCTTTAGCACATAAAGTGGTACCTGTACAGAAAGGTTCATTACAAGCAACTTGACAGGCAGCTATTTGTTGATCTTCGTTTCTATAAGCTGAAGTGACGATTAAAGTTATTCCATCTGCTTTTGCTGCTTTTTCCATTTCTAAAAATTTATCAGCTTTATCTTTAACTAATTTATAGTTTCCTTGTATAGTTTTCAAATCAGACTCTTTAATAGAATTAATAATAGCACACCTTCCTTCGTTGTTATAAAAATTTTTTTCCTGAGCATTTTTAATCATTGTTTCACAGTAAGTAGGAGATGCTAAATTGGCTAACCTATCACATCTATTTCCGACTTGACTACAATATTTACTGTTTACTATTTCTTTAGCTACATCATCATAATTTTCATTATTTAAAGCTGTTTTAAGTTTAGTAAAATCGTTAATATTATTACCTAAATTAAATGCCATATCTATAAGAACTTTTTGTATATTTTCAGGATGACTATTAAAAGCTTTTTCTCCTCCTGCATAGTTTATAGCTATTTCTTTATGAACTTTTAAATCTTCTTCAAAAAGTTTATTTATTTGCTCATTTGTTAGAGATATAGTTTTATCTTTATTTTTTGCATAAGTTCTAGCATTTTTTACAAGGTCTTCTGCTACTTCTTTAGGAACATCACCTTTACTGATAAGATAATTTATTACTTTTTCTTGAGAATCTCTTTCCAAATTAAATCCTATACCAATAGAAGGATAACCTAAACTATCTAAGTAAACAGTGTTAGACATATCTTCATCTAGTCGTATCATAGCTTCTATATTAGTATTTGTATAAATATTAGTAGGATTACAAGTTAAATCTTGATTAGAAGAATTAGAGAGATTATTTTGACTATTTTTAGGTAGTATATTAACTGTCCATCTTAATAAGCTTGGATTTATAAAAGATAATATAACAAAAGAAAATATGAAAATAATTAAAGCTAAACCAGCGTTTTTAATAATATCATTACCTTTCATTTGATTAGGAATGCTATCAAAAGTACCTTTTATAAAAGCACCTTGAGTAACTCTAAAAATAATTAAAATAACAATAGATACCGCAGCTAAAGTAATAAGATAATTTATAGCATCAGCCATATCTAAATCTTTTTCAGAAAAATCTGTTTTTTCTTCAGTTCCATCAAAAGAAGACAAGTGTACATATTCTTTATTTTTTTGTGCAAAAGAAATATTAGTAAAAGTAATACTTAAAAAAGAAAAAGTTAATACTAACAAAAGTATGTATTTTTTAATATCCATATAAATATATTTTAACACAATTAAAGAACACTAATTATTTAAAATAAAATTAGAAAGAAATTCAAATTCTTGCATATATTCAGAACTGTTACTTACTTTTAAACCTAAACCAAAATCACCTCTAAAAGTTTGAGGAGCTTCATAAGAAATAGTATTAGTAGTATTAACGTTACCAGGTATACCGTTTAATGACCATAAATAAGAGAGTTTAGAATCATTAGGGTTTTTAACTGAAAAATAAAAAGGTTCAGCAAATAATATAAAGCTTTCTCTAGGGTTTACTGAATAATGTTCATTTTTTTTATTTAGAGCATTAGCATATGATAAAAGAGGATTATTATAATCTCTATAAAGAATAACAGAACCTGGAACTGGAGTAATTTCTACAATTTTTCTAGCTAAAAGATTTTCTTGTCTATTATTTTCATAAACCTCTAATTCTAAAACATTTGTAGGAAATAAAGGATTCAAATAAAAATAAATAATGTTATTTCCAGTTTTAGAATAAAGATTAGATATAGAGTCATTATAACGCCATAAGTAGTAAAATTTAGAAGGGTCTAGTATACCTACTGGAGTTTTTACTTCCACAGTAGCTACAGCTTTAAGATAACTTTGTTCTCCAGGTAAAGCTTTTCCTTCATAAAAAGGAGGAGTATAACTATCCAAAACTTGCCAATCTATATTTAAATTATAGGAAATATTAAAAGATTGAGAATAACTCTTAAATGAAATAAGAAATAAAAAGAGTATAAGAATATAGAAAATTATTTTTTTATTAGTAGACATCAAATATATTATATCAAAATATTAAGCATTAAGTTCTTTTTTCTGTCTATTTTTTGCTTCTAATAATTCGGCTGGGTTAGTAGTGACTATCTGATCTTCTACATAAGAAGATATAACTTTAATAGCAACATGCTTTTGTCCGGCAAAAAATATACCTTCCCCTACTGCTGATTCTAAGAGTAAATATTTTTCTTCATTTGTTAAATTAAAAGTTTTTTGAACTAAATCTATACTAGAAGGAGACTGTTTTAAAAGTAAAAGCATACTAGAGTTAGTAATAATAGGCAAACCGTAAGAAGATTTTAAGAAATCAGCCACATCTTGAGAAATAACTGAAAGTCCAAGATAGTATTTTCTACCCCTTTTAGCCATACCAAAAAGGAAAGAAGCAGTATCTTCATTTTTCATCATTATCCAAGCTTCATCTATTACTAAAAGACGTTTTTTTAATTCTTTCCTTACCTCTCCCCAAATAAAATGAGTAATAATATACATGGCTACAGGCTTTAATTCTTCTTCCATATCTCTTATAGAGAAGCAGATTAATTTTTTATTTATATCCACATTGGATTGTTGACCTATAAATCCAGACCAAACACCATCCGTATATTTACTTAATCTCTGTATTATACTTTCAGATCCTTCTATTCCTTCTAATACTTCAGCAAAATCTTTAAGAACAGGAAATTCTGTGTCTTCTAAAGATTCTGTTAAAGAAGTAATGTCTTTTAAGGCATAAGTTTCTGTAAGAGCTCTATCTACTATAGAATCTTCTTCAGGAGTAAGTCCTCCTAGCATTACCCTCATAAGTCCTACTAAATGTATTATATTACTTCTTAATACGTCTGCTACTGTTTCATCATCTCCTGGTATAGGTAAATCAAAAGGATTTATATGATGATCTGAATTTAATGAAATATTAAAATATCTACCACCTACTGATTCTGCTAAATATTCGTATTCCTTTTCAGGATCTATAATAATAATATTAGTATCAAACATTAAAGTTCTTAAAATTTCTAGTTTAGTAAAGTAAGATTTACCTGAACCTGAGGTAGCAAAAACCATACTATTATAATTTTCTAAAGAAAATCTATCAAAAAGTATTAAAGATCCGTTATGTCTGTTAAGACCATATAAAATTCCATTATTAGTAGAAAGATCGAAAGATAGGAAAGGAAAAAATGAAGATAAAGGAGAAGTGTTTAATTGATTAGTGATTTTAATTTCATCTTTACAAAAAGGGAGAACAGTTTTTAAAGCTTCTGCTTGTTGAAAGATTGTAGGACGAACTTGTATCATTCTACTTTCTAAAATATTTTTAATCTCTAGTTCTGATTTCTTCAAATCATCTTCATTGTCAGCATATACTGTTAAGTATAAAGCTACTTCAAACATTTTCTCATTAGATTGTTGCAAAGAATCTCTCAAATCCTCTAAATCTCTTAAAGCTGTTTCAAGTTTAGGATCCCTTACTTGTCCTCTTTCTTGTCTTGTATATAGTTGACTTTCTACTTCGACCACCTTTTTTTGAAATTTTTTCATTACTTCAGCTGTAGCCAAAGGGGTAATATGTATAGAAATATTAAATACTTTATCTAAATTAATAACAGGAGCTAACCAAGAATCATTTAAATATCTAGGATAAGACATTATAAAAAAACTTTTAGCTAGTTTTCCTGATAAGTTTAATTGTTGGGATTCTATTTTTAATCCTGAAGGAGCTAATATGTTTTTTAGTTCTGCGCTCGCTCTTTCATAAACCATATCTCTTGTAGGTTCTTCTTCGGATTTAATTTTATTTGTTTTTGAAAAAAAATCTAAAATAGCCATAGTTTTAGTTTGATTTAAGATTAGGAGAATTTAACTCATTAGGATTAAAAAGCTTATAAAATAGACTGAGAGCCTCTTCAGTATCAAGTAATTTTAGTTTAAGTCCTAAAGCAGACAAACCGCTAACTACTACTGAAACTCTTTGCATTAATTGATTTTCATTTTTTATAAAATCCATATCAGACATCCTTTTTTGAGAGTTTATTAAAGAAGGAATATTGTAAGGTATTACTAAATAAAAGTTTTTAGTCATTATATTTTGCTCTTCTGTAAATCTTTTAATAAAAGAGATATATTCTTTTATTTGTATTTTTAAGAGTTCTTCTGTAACTTCAGATTCTCTTTCTTCTAGAGTTGCTATATAATCTCTAACATCTACATTTTTAGATTCAATAAAAATTTGAACATTAAAATCTAAAGAATTTAAAAAAGATTGGAAAGCTACAATTATACCGAGTTGTTCATCTTCACTTTTTAGAGAAAGGTTTAAAGATGTGGAAGATAATATAGCTCTCATACCACCATCATTTAAAATAATGACCCCATTTCGTATTTCCTGTATAGGAACAAAAGTTTGAGAAGCATTTTTTATAGCCATATGCGTATTATAACATTATAATAAAGGAAATCTTTTATTATTTTTATCTTTTTCCATCTTTTCTATCAATTCTTGTTTTAGACTTATATTTTTCTTTTTTTTCTCATCTAAAATATCTAGTTTTCCAGAAAGTTCTTTTATTTTTTCTAAAGTTATATTATTATCTTTTTTCTCTTCTTTTTTTAATAAATCTAAGGCTCTTAAGTCAGTTTTTTTATTATAGTTTTCTATTTCTGAATTTTTATTCCATATGTAAGTTTTATTTTTAATAGTAAATTTATAGGCATGTTCTAAAATATCACCAAAGGGTCTATTATGAATTTTTAAAAAAGCTAAAGCTAAAAATGTTCCAGAGAATACTAAAATAAATAAAATAGCTATAATTTTAAAAGGTATTAGTTTCCAAAAAACATAAGCAAAACCTATAGCTCCTAAAGTATATCCAAATTGCCTTAATGTAAAAGGTCCAAAAATTTTATCTTCTATATCTAAAAATTGAGGTAATCTAAATTGCATAATCTTATTTTACCACAAGCAGCTTAAGAATCTTTTAAATTTAGAAACTTTCTCTGTAAGGGTCAAAGTTTTCATCTAAAATATTTTCTTCAATTTCATTGAGAGAATTTTCTAAAAAGTCTTGTTCTTCTAATACTTTTTTGTAAATATTTTCATTTTTTTCTTTTTGTAATTCTTTTTCTTTTTGTTCTCTTTGCTTTCTTAGTTCGTTAAGGTCTGTTTTTTCGTCTTCATGATTAGATAATTTTTCTTTAATGTTTTCAATTACAGCCAAAGTGACCTCTTTTGTTTCAAGGTTTTTTTCTTCCTTTTTAATAAACTCTTCTTTTTCATTATTAACAAATGCTTCTTTTTCTTCTGAATTTTGAAATCTTTTTTTCTCCTCTTTTTTAATTTGTTTTAATCTTTCTTGTATTCTTTCTGTATCTGAAATGTTATGTAAATTGATTCTCTTTAAGAGAGAATCTCTAGTAAATTCTTTTTCTTCTTCTTTCTCTTCTTCTTTATTTTTAATTTCTTCTACTATTTTAGGGATTTCTCTTTCTTTATACTGTATTAAAGTTTCCCCTTTTCCGCTTATATTTCCAGTTCTTTCTAGCAATATTCTTCGAAGTTCTTCTTTCTCTGTCTCTTCTCTTTTTTCTTTAAGTGTAAGATATCTTATTTCTGTATTTTTTTCTATTTTGCTTTCTAAAATTTGTTTTCTAATATCTGAAAGTATATAAATATCTATATTTTTTAAAAGCATTCCTGCTGTAAAAGATTCTAAAATAATACCACTAGCTCTAAAACTTTCCATAAGAGTATTTTTTGCTTCATTAATAGGTAAGAGACCTACCAGTAAAGATACTACTACATTTTCTACAATAATTTGAGATTTCTCATCATTTAATTTTTCTATTTTACAAATAAGTTTTATGTTTTCTTGAAGCTTTTCACTCATCAAATACTCCTGAACTATCAAAGAAGATTGATTGAAAGCTCTATCAAATTGACTACTTACTAGATCATCTTTTGGGACATCCTCAACAACATCTTCTTTTAAAAAATCATAGTCAAAAAGTTCATCTTTAGAGGTGTTAGAATTTAATTCTTTATTTTCCATAAGAATAATAATTATAATATTTTTATTATAACATTTTTAAAATAATATCTTTTTAGCTTTAAAACTAAACTGGAGTTTTATCACCGTTCCCTCCTTTTTTTCTAAGTTTTCTTAAAAGAGGTGATCTATTATGAATTAAAGCTTCAGTAAAACTTTCCATTTCTCTTGTAGCAGACTTAGTTTTTCGGGTAGATTCTTTTATAGCCTCTTCATATTTTTTTAAAGCTTCGGTGGTATTTTTTATACTTTTCTTTGAGTCGTTAGTTTCTGATAAATCTTCTACAGATTTTACTTTTATTTCTACAGGCTTATCTTTATGTATCTCATTAGAGATGATAGTCTTCATAGAATTTAACTCTTTTTTTAAATCATCTCTGAGTTCTTGTTTCTCTTTGAGTTCTTTTTCTTGAGATAAAGTTACACTACTTCTATAATCTCCTCTAGCATAACGACTTTTTAGACTTAAATCTAAACCTTTTATAGAATTATTTAATTCTAGGAGCTGATTTTGGATTTCCTTCTTTTTTTCAGTTTCCTTACTTACTATATCTTTATAAGCTTCAGATATTTTATCTTGTTCTTTTTGTAATTCTTTAGATCTTTTATCTAGAACTTCCATTTCTTTGTTTAAAGTATTTCTCATCTCTTGCCTTGATATTCCACTAGATTCTTCTTTTTCAATTTTTTTTTCAACTTCTCTTTTTCTTTCACCAAGTTCAGACTGTAAACGTATTAGTTTGTCCCCTCTTTCTTTTATTTCTTCATCAGTTAATTCTCTCTTTTTTTCGCTATCTCTTACTAATTCTGCTTTTTGACTTTCTGATTTTCTTCCTACTAAAATCTCTTTAGTTTCATGTACAACTTTATCTTCCGACTCCTTATCAGTCTCATGTATAACTTTATTCCCACCTCCTTTATCTTGATGATTTAGTATATTTTGTTCGTTATCTTTTTCTCCTTGAAGAGCTCTTTTTTCAAAATCGTCTAAAGTTTTAAGCATTAATTCTCTTCTCTCTTGATTGTCTTTTTTAAGAAGAGCTTCATTATAAGAGTTTTTAATATCAATGAAATCTTCTTCTTCTATAGCTTTACTAAAGAATTTTTTACCATATCCTTCTTTATTAAAATGATCGTCTGTCATATCTTTTATAAGCTCATCTCTCATCTTTTCATTATTTACGTCATTAATTTTATCGAATTTTTCTTTAAACTCTTCCTCTTTTTTATATTTTTCTTTAAAGCTAGTAGTTGTTTTTATATTTTCTTTTTCAAGTCTTTGTGCTATTTCTTTTCCATAGAATGTTCTTGAAGTAGGAGATCTTAATTCTTCTATAAATTTATCTTTCTCTTCTCTTGTATTAAGAGCATCATATTTAACTCTTTCTTTTTCATAAGCTTGATTTAGCCTATCCCTAGCTGTAGTTTGAGATCCGGTCCCTACTGGTTCAGTGGTACCTAGAGATATTTTAGATACAGCTTTGAATGCCCCTGTATTTCTAGCGTCAAAAGTAGAATCTTGTGCACTTTTTAGCAAAGAAGATGAAAGTCTTCCTACTCTTTTATCTTTATTTCTTTCCATCCAGCCTTGCACTTTTTCACTCCCTGCCACCTTGTTAGTTCCGGTTCTTAAAACAGCAGCTGTACCACCTAAAGCTACTCCACCAGCCAAAGAAGAAAGTTTTCCTGAAATAGTTTTACCTAGGTCTCCAGACATTTTTTTAGCAGTAGTGATAGCTAATTGAAGAATTATTATAGCTATAATGATAGATATGGTCGAAGCCATAAAACCTGTTCCCACAGAAGAAGTCATCTCTATAGAA
>CAYMRR010000005.1:5774-26816 GCA_964393005.1 uncultured Candidatus Saccharibacteria bacterium | reverse complement strand
AGGTGTTTATGGTTATAGCCAGATATATGATCGTGTTATAAGAACTGGGTATAGAATAAATGGCAATACCTGGCAAAAAAGAGAAAGAGAGCTTCTTCTTTTTACTGGAAGAAGGCTGGATGTTTTAGCAGTTTACAACCTTACTATTCTAGGTAGAACTTCTTACTTGAGAGCAGATTATTATATAGGTTCTCAAAATATAGGTAATGCAGTATACGAAGGAAGAATTGTCACCATTACTCTATATTATAGATAACTAGGTTGTTAGAAAATGAAAAAGAGGTTTTTAAAAACCTCTTTTTTTATTTTTATTATTTTGTAAACTTATTTAAAAAATCTTCAATAGTTATTATTTCTCCTTTATCTTCTTTTCTCTCTTTTATTTCTAGCCCACCTCCAGACAAACTTCTTTCAGAGACTACCACTCTTAGTGGTATACCTATAAGATCAGCATCAGAAAATTTTTCACCTATAGATTTATTTTCTCTATCATCAAATAAAACTTCTATATTTGATTCTAAAAGTTTTTCATAAATCTCTTTTGCTAATTCAAAACTTTTTTCACTTTTATTATTGAATAAAGGAATTAAATGTATTTTATATGGTGCTACACTTTCTGGCCAAATAATACCTTTTTCATCTGAAAATACTTCTACTATAGAACCCATAAGCCTAGTAATACCGATACCATAAGACCCCATAAAAACTTTTTCTTCTTTACCTTCTTTATTTTTATAAACCAAATCTACAGGATCAGAAAATTTGTATCCTAAAGTAAAAATATTTCCTACTTCTATAGCTCGCTTTTCTATCAAATCTTCTTTATTTAGCTTCAAATCTTCTAAAATCTCATCTGTAAAAACTTCTTTATTTACCGCTATTTTCTTTTTGGTATCTATATAAATAGTATCTTCTCCAGCTTCTGATAAAGTTTGATATTCATGTGAAAATTTAGAAAAAGTTCCACCGCTAGCAAAAGTCAAATAAGTAAAATCTCCTAGTCCAACTCTTTTATAAACATTACTATAAGCTTCTTTAGCTTTTTCATAAAACTCTTCATGTTCTTCTTTAGATTTTGTAAAAGAATATAAAGCTTTCCAATAAAACTCTCTTCCTCGCATAAGACCAGATTTGGCTCTTGCTTCATTTCTAAAAATATATTTAAAATCATAAGGATAAGCAGGCAAATCTTTATATGAAGAAATATAAGTTTTCATAATATTTGCATAAGCTTCTTCATTGGTAAAAGAAAGCCCTATTTCTCCCCCATTTTTTAACTTAGTTTTAAACCAATTATCTACAACCTCATCATCCCATCTATTTGTCTTTTCCCAGACTTCTTTATTTTGTAAAATAGAAGTTTTCATTTCTTGCCCGCCTATATTATTCATTTCATCTCGGATAATATTTTCTATTTTCTGCACCACTTTTAACCCTAAAGGTAACAGTGAATACACCCCTGCCATTTCTTTAAAAACATATCCTGCTTGAATTAAATAGCGAGCATTATTAGAAGTCTCATCTCCTGGAAATTCTTTTTTGGTTTTAGAAAAAAGCTGAGTTTGAAGCATATTTTTATTTTTAAAATAAATTAATATTAATAAATCTTATCAAGATATAAGATAATTGTATATTATTTTAATATATAATCCAAATAATTTACTATAAAATCTAAAAGCTATTAAAATAGCTTTAATACATCTTTAACTGTGACCAAAACCATAAGAAGTAAAAGCAATATAAGTCCTGCAGAATTTAAAATTACTTGCCATTTTTCACTAATTTTCTTTCCTGAAATCCATTCTATTATGACAAAAAGTATTCTTCCACCATCAAGAGCTGGAAATGGTAATATATTAGATATAGAAAGTACAGAAGTAAATAAAAATAAATAACCCATACCTAAAACCTTGGCTTCTCCTACCATTTCAAATATGCCTACAGGTCCAGCAATATCTTGTGATAAAGTACCCTTACCTATTAAATCCACAAAAAGATTTTTAAAACCAACGAGAGTAAGCATTGTATATTCTGTAGTCCTGTAAAAACCTATTTTAAAAGCTTCTAGAGGACCTATTTTAATAATAGCTGTCTTTGATAAAGCAAGCCCTATTACTTTTTTATCCATATTCCCTTCTAAATTATAAACCCCAGCTAAAGTGGTGGTTGAAATTTCATCTTTTTTATCTTTATAGACTATAGTTATAGAATCTACATAATTGGATCCAGGAGAGTTTATAGCTTCAGAAATTTGTTTAGTTAAAGATTCTCCAGATTGATTTTGATCTAACTTTTCTTCTTGATTTATTTTGCCTGATGCATTTTCTTTATTTAAATAAATCTCTAAAACCTTATTACCAACTTTTAATCCAGAAGCTTCAGCTGGAGATTTTTTTTGTATACTTACTATAGTTAAAAATTCTTCTTTAACTTTGCCCTCTTCTAAAAATGTTTGATAGACTTCTGGATTTTTATCTACATTAAAAGAGTTGGCTGAAAAAGTAAAAGCAGAAATAGATATAAGCAAAAAAGCTAAAACTATATTCATTATTACACCTGCTGATAAAATAAATATTTTAAGTAAAGGGTGTTTATTAGAAAAATTTCTTTTAGAATCTTTGTCTTCTGTTTCGTCTTGACCATTTTCTCCATGGATTTTGACATAACCTCCAAGAGGTATAAGATTTATTTTATAAGTAGTCTCTCCTTTTTTAAAGGAAAACAATTTTGGAGGAAAGCCAAAAGCAAATTCGTCTACTCTAACTCCTGAAATCTTTGCAGCAAAAAAGTGTCCAGCTTCATGAACTAATACCAAAACTAAAAGTACTACTATAAAAATTAAAATGGTCATAAATTTATTTTATTTAATTAATTATTCTCCTAATATATCTCTTTCTTTTTTAAGATAAAGAGTTTCAAGCTCTCTATTGGCTTCGGTTACTAATTCTTGAAGACTTTCCAAATATCTATTTTCTTCATCTTTTCCAAACTCTCCTTCTTTACCAGAATTTTCTATTTCTTTTTTTACCTCTTCTCTTATAGCTCTTATTTTGACTCTAGCTTCTTCTAATTTTTCTTTTATAAGCTTAGTCATTTTTTGGCGAGATTCTGTAGTAGGTTTTGGAAAAAATACTCTAAGCCCAGAAGAGTCAGAAGAGGTAGAGAGCCCAAGATTTGCATCATTAATAACTTTTTCTATTTCTTTTAAAAGAGATTGATCATAAGGAGATATTAAAAGATTAGCAGGACTTTCTACATGTATAGCTGCTAAATGAGGTATACTCATGCGAGAACCATAAGCATCCACAGTAAGCAAATCTAAAACCTGCGGAGTAGCAGCTCCTGTTTGAACAGAGCGAAACTCTGACGATAAATGTGAGACTATTTTCTCTTTTTCTTCTTTGAATTTTCCAAAATTGTATGACATATTTTTTATTTAAAGATTATAACATGAACCACTAATTTTCATAATTAACTTTCATTTAAAGCTAAAGCTAAATATTCTAAAAAGAATTTACCACTAGAAGAATGGTTTTTGATAAGAGATATGGCTTCTCTTATTTTTTCTAATTGAGAATTGTATTCTTTTATTTCATAATTAAGCATTATAGATTTGTTTTCTTCTTGCTCGGTTTTTATATTTTCTGAAGAAAGTATCAAATTGTCTAATTTGCTAGAAACTATATTATAAAGATTCAAAAAAAACTTTTCTAAAAATTCTCTATCCGCTCTTTCTTTATCTTCATATTCTAAAGCGTATTCATCTTTTCTATCTAATAAATCTTTTATTTCTTCGATTTTCATTCTATCCAGCTTTCTAGTATTTAAGAATTTTGTAGCCAAAGAATACAAAAATTCTTCTTCACCATATTCTGAAATTATTTGCTCTTCTTCTATTTCTAATTTATAAGATCTAGAAAGTAAAGTCTCTATCAGCCTTATGCCCTTGTGCACTATTAATACTACTTTTATTTTTTCTCCTGTATCTTCTAAAAATTTTAAAAGTGAATTTTGGGCTTCTCTAGTAATAGAGTAAAAAGAAATTATAAAATAATAATCTTTAGAATAATTTATATTACTAAATTTTATAAGATTTCTAGCTTTTTCTATATCAAAAACTTGTAAAAAAAGTGAAGCCACTCTATAGGATTCTTCTCTTTCGGTAAACTCTTCTAGCTCTTTATTATCTTGAGCTATTTTTTCTTTTAATAATTTTAGAAAAGCATCAAAAGCTAATTGTCTATTTTTGGTTTCCAAAAGAAAAGTTTGATAAGAACTGGCAAGCATTTCATTAGCTAGCAAGTCTATTTTTTTCTCAAAATTCCCTTCTATTTCTTCGGGTATTTTCATAATTTAATATTATCATAATATAGCTTTTATCTTTTAGCTATTATAGATTTTTTATAAACATCTAAGTGAGCAAGAGCAAGGCCTGTCCCTTCTGCTACACAATTAATAGCTTCTTTTGCTATTTCTGCTTTTACACCAGTCCTTCTTTCTACTAATACTGAAAAATGTTCTAAAAGAGAAGATCCACCACTCATTATAATACCGTTGTCTATAATATCTCTTGAAAGCTCGGGTGGAGTTTCCTGTAAGACATTTTTAATAGCTAAAATTATTTGTTTTAATTCTTTATCTATGGCTTTTGTCACTTCATTTGTTTTTATTTCTACAGTTTTAGGTAAACCAGAGCTTACATCTCTTCCTTTTACTTCTAAAGTGGCTTCTTCTTCTAAAGGTAAAGCTGAGCCTATTTCACACTTTAATTCTTCAGCTGTATATTCTCCAATAATAAGATTATGGCTCTTTTTCATATAATCTACTATAGATTTGTCCATTTTATTTCCAGCAAATTTTACAGAAGTAGAGCATACTATTCCACCAAGAGAAATTACAGCTACATCGGTTATACCGCCTCCAATATCTACAATTATTCTTCCGCTAGCCGCATATATAGGTATTCCGGCTCCAATAGCTGCAAGTACAGGCCCTTTCACTATATAAGCATTTTTAGCTCCAGCTTTAATTGCTACTTCTATTACCGATCTTCTCTCGGTACTAGTAATACCACTTGGCACAGAAATCATAACTTCGGGTTTTAAAATATTAAAACTAGGGAGAGCTTTATTTATATAATAGCGGAGCATGGCTTCTGTAATTTTATAATTAGCTATTACTCCATCTCTTATTGGGCTATAGGCTACTATGGCTTCTGGAGTTTTACCTATCATTTCTTTAGCTTTATTGCCTATAGCTAAGATTTTTCCATCATCTTTTGAGAGAGCTACTACAGAAGGCTCTGTCAAGACTATTCCTTTTCCTGGTACAAATACTCTGGTATTAGTAGTTCCTAAATCTATTCCCAATTTTTTTATAAATATAGCCATATTTCTTTAAAAACTTATTTTCTCTTTAAGCCTTACAATTATACTATAATTTAGCATATTTCTCCTTCTCTAGCAAAAAAAGAATAAAAACTAAAAAATCTATTTTTTGCTATAATTAATTTAATATTTATAGAGATATTTTTATGTATATTTTAAAAATTATCCCTTTAGTAAAGGGGTTACCAGAAAACTATTTGACCTATTTTTCAGGAGAAAAATATTCTCTAGGATCTTTAGTGGAAATAAAAATAAGAAATAAAAAAGTTTTTGGACTTATTTTAGAAATAGATAATATTGCTGAGCAAAAAATAAATATTAAATCTCAAAAATTTTCTCTTAAAAAAATAGAAAAGCAAATCTCTTACAATTTTATAAAAGAAGATTTGTTTCAAAGTATAAAAGAATCCTCTTTTTTACTTGGAGTGTCGGAAAGAGAACTTTTAAAAAACTATTTACCAAATTTTCTTTTGCAGAAAATAGAAATTATAAACTCTAAATCAAATATTAAAAAATCTAAAGAAAAAGAAAAACTAGAATTTTCTAAAATTTCTCCAGTATTAGGAGATTTTGATATTCGTCATAAAGCTTATTTAAAAGAAATTAGAAAAAATATTAAAAATAAAAATTCTACTACTATATTTTTTCCTAATATAAAAGCTTTAGAAGAAAGCCAAAGATATTTTGAAAAAGAAAATATAGAAAATATAATAATCTTGCATTCTGCTCTAACTCCTAAAAAAATAGAAAACACCTTAAAACTTTTAAATCTAGAAACAGAAGAAAATAAAAGCTTTTTAATACTCTCTACACCTTCACTTTTTCCTTTTTTATTAAAAAACTTTTTAAGACTAAATACTATTATTTTAGAAAAAGAAAACTCTTATAACTATTTTACTCATTCAGCTAAAAAACAAATAGATTTTAGAGAATTAGTAAAAAAAGTTTCAAAAGACTTAAAACTTAATCTTATGCCAGGAGGAAATATTTTATCTCTTCAAACTTTTAAAGAATTAGAAAAGAAAATTATAAAAATATTGGAAACAGAAAATGAAAATATTAAAAAATCTAAAAATATAGAGCTTTTAGATTTTGTAAAAGAAAAAAGAGATAAAAAAGAGGAAGAGTTTAAAACTAGAACTAAAAAAATAATTACTAAAAATAGTAATATTTATAATAAATACAGTAAAGTCTATTTTACTTCAAAGCTTATAGAAAAATTAGAAAATCTTAGAAAAGATAAAGGGAAAATATTTTTATATGTAAAAAGAAAAGGTCTTTATACAGAGACAGTATGCTCTGACTGCAACACTATTTATAAATGTAAAAACTGCAATAAACCATATATTTTATTTAAAGAAGAAAAAGGAGATAGATATTATATATGCTCTTCATGCAAAGAAAAAATAATCTTAAAAAAAGAAGAAGACTTAATATGTGAAAACTGCTCTAGCTGGAATATGGCGACTTTGGGAATAGCTATAGAAGGAGTAGCTGACAATTTAAAAGAAATAGGGTTTAAAACTTTTATCTTAGACTCTCAAAATATAAAATCTAAAAAAGAAATAAATAATTTATTAAATAATTGGCAAAAAGAAGATACATCAGTATTACTAGGAACAGAGCTTGCTTTAAATTTTTTAAATAAAGAAACTTTTATAGATTTGGCGGCTATAGTTTCTTTGGATTCTTTATTTTCTATTCCAGAAATAAATATAGATGAAAAAATATTTAACTTAGTTTTAGAATTAAAAGAAAAGATAAATAGCAAAGAAAAAATATATATACAAACTAGGCTAGGAGAGCAAGATATTTGGAAATATATAAAAAAAGAAAATAAATTAGATTTTTTAAAAAGTGAATTAGAGACTAGAGAAATTTTAAACTTGCCACCATATTCAAATATTTTAAAATGGACTCTCTTAAAAAAAGAAGTGAAAATAAAAGAAGATTTAGAAAAAATAATTCAAAAAATATTTAAAGAAGAAAACCTAGAATTACCAGAAATAAATTCTAAAATAGAAAAAAGTACAGGTAATTGTATTTTTACACTTATTTTAAAAAAGGAAAATTGGGAAAAGAAGGAAAAAAAAGAAGACCGAAATCTTCCTACAAATTTAACACTTAAATTAGTAACACTACTTTCTGACTTTAATCTTGAAATAAACCCACCAAATTCTTTTTAAAAATGAGGCATATTACCCCTATTATATCATAGCATTAAAATGCCTTACTTGTCAAGTGTTTTTTAACCTGTTTTTTTGTTAAAATACTATTATAAATTAGTCAAACTTATGGTAAAAATAGTTCAAATTGATTGGGAAAAAGAAGAAAAAGAGCAAAAAATAGATGAAAGTAATGTTTTAAGACAAGAAGCAGAGCCTATAAAAAAAGAAGAATTTGGGAGCAAAGAGTTAAAAAAGATAATATCTGATATGAAAGAAGCTATGGCAGGAGAAAATGATGGTGTAGCTATCGCTGCTCCACAAATAGGTATTTCTAAAAGAATATTTTGTATAAAAGAAAAAGCTTATGAATTAGAAGAGAAAGAATTTAAATGGAAGCCTACCGTTTTTATTAATCCGAAAATAAAAAAAGTTAGTAAAAAAGTAATAGAAGTAGATGAAGGATGCCTTTCTGTAAGACCTTTATACGGCACTACAGCAAGACATGCCAATGTAAAACTAGAAGCCTATGACGAAAATGGTAAAAAATTTACTTTTGGAGCTAGCGGACTAATAGCTCATATTTTTCAGCATGAATACGATCATTTGGAAGGTATACTTTTTATAGATCATGCAGAAAATGTAGAAGAAATAGATTTAGAAAAATTACAAAAAGAATTAGAATTAGAAGAAGCCAATGAAAACAAAACAAATTAATTTTATTTTTTGGGGATCTGGGCCTTTAGCAGAAAGTAGCTTGTTTGCTTTATATCAAAATGGACTTGTGCCTAGCTTGGTTATAACTTCTCCAAATAAAAAAGTAGGAAGAGGGCTTAACCTTCAAGAAAATATTATAGCCTCTTGGTGCCAAAATAAAAATATAAAAGTCTGGCAACCAGAATCTTTAAAAGAAATCAACATAAAAGACTCCCCTCTTAATATGGCTGATTTAGACTTATCTATAGTAGCTAGTTATCCAAAAATTTTAAAAAAAGAAATTTTAGATTTGCCAAAATACAAAACTTTAAATATTCACCCTTCTTTACTTCCTATGTATAGAGGGCCTTCTCCAATACAAACTGCTTTATTAAATGGAGATAATAAAACTGGCGTTAGCATTATCCAATTAGATGAAGAAATAGATCATGGGCCTATTTTAATACAAAAAGAAATAGATATTTTTAAAGAAGAAACTAATGAAAAACTGGAAAGAAGATGTGGACAAGAAGGAGGAGAGCTGCTTATTCAAATTTTAGGGCCATATTTAGAAGGATCGCTTAAGCTTAAAGAACAAAATCATAAAGAAGCTACTTTTACTAGAAAATTTAATAAAGAAGATGGGTTTATTATTTTAGAAGAAAAAGCAGATATTCTTTTTAATAAATTTAGAGCTTTACTTCCTCATACTCCTATTTATTTTAATATTAAACATAAAACTAAAAATGAAGAAAGAGTTTTAAAAATTAAAATTACAGAACTAGATTTTTCTCTTTACGAGGAAAAAGATAGTCTTTTAGCAAAAGATATAATTAAAAAAGTTATTCCTGAAGGAAAAAAAGAAATGCTTTTTGTGGATTTTAAAAGAGGATATATTTTATAAAAATACTCTAGAAATTTCTAGAGTATTTTTATAAAATAATAATAAATAATATTTATTTTAATTCTACACTATTTATAATTATATCTTCTAAAGGTACATCTCTTTCATTTGTAGCTACTGTTTGGATTTTGTTGGCTATATCTTGACCAGCTATTACTTTTCCAAAAATAGTATAGTCTGGAGATAGCTGAGTATTGCTTGTCATTATAAAGAATTGAGAGCCATTGGTATTTGGTCCAGAGTTGGCCATAGCTACAATACCCATTTCATAAACTTCTTCTCCGGTAAGCTCATCGTTAAACTTATATCCTGGCCCTCCTGTACCCCAATATCCTTTTTGACTCTCATCTTTTGATAATGGGTCTCCTGTTTGTATCATAAAACCTTCTATCACTCTATGAAATCTTACACCATTATAAAACCCGTCTTTAGCTAAAGAGATAAAATTTTGAGTAGTGAGAGGTTTGTCTTCATTTAATTGAAAGACAATGTCTCCCATATTGGTTTTTAAAGTTACTGTTTTGTATTCTAAAGTTTCTTGCATATTTGTATTTGTATTTTCTTTTGTTAAATTGGAATTTAAATCATTTTCTGTTTCTACTATATTAGCATTATCTTTTAAATTATTTAAATTATTATATTCAAACAAATCTGTAGGTAAATAATTCAAATCATTTTTACTTTGCCTATAATGAATACCTGCGGCTACTGCTAATATTATTAATACTAAAACTAACAAAAAATACTTTAAATTTTTTTTCATATCTTACTATTTATTTTTATACATTACCTTTAAATATATTTTTAAACTTGGCTGCAAATTTATGAGCTACAGTCCTTCTCTTATCTCTCATTTCAGAAACTCTTTGCTCTAGCTTATCTTTGAGCTCATCTATGGCAGCATATAGATCATCTTTTATTACACTAATAAAAATATTTTTACGAAGCCCTACTACTCTTACTGAAGCTTTAAATATATCACCCCGATTTTGTCTGTTATTAGTTTTAGATAATTCTACTTCTGCAAAAATATTTTTCTCTCCTGAAGAATCGATAAATTTTTCTAAAGCTTCCCCTATCTTTTTTTCAGAATAATTCTGTAAAGCTTCTGTTATTTCTACGTCAACACCTTTTACTTTTATATTCATATAAATTAATTTAAATTAAACTTATAATCATTCTTTCTTTTCTTTAAACTCTCTTTACCACCTATAATAGTATTATACCCTAAAAAAGACATCAAGAATCTAGCTTGAAAACAATAGCTTAAACTAAAATCCTCTGTCGTGGGAGACGCAGAGGATTTTAGTTTTTTAGAAAAATATTATTTACTTTTCTTAACTGCTTTTTTTGCAGGAGCTTTTTTAGCTACCTTTTTTGCAGGAGCTTTTTTAGCTACTTTCTTTGCAGGGGCTTTTTTAGCTACTTTCTTTACCACTTTCTTAGTTACTTTTTTTGCTACCTTTTTTACAGGAGCTTTTTTCTTTGTAACTTTTTTAGCAGGAGCTTTTTTTACCGCCTTTTTCTTTACTGCCATAATTATTAAAAAGTATTGAATACTCGAGAGTGCGCTTTTAATTTTTTGACCTTGGACCTTCGGTCTGCCTCTCTGATTTAATTATCTCATTTTAAAAAAATTATAACAATGTTTTTTTAAATTTTTTTTGTGGATAACTAAAATTTTTTTTTTGAAAATTTTTTTTGAAAAAAAATATTTTACTCTTCACTATAAAGATGCTCTTTTGCTCCGCAATTACATTTTCCTAAAAGATATTCTTTAAAATATTCTTCTCCATAATCAAAAGTAATTTCTTCTCCTTTTTCTATATCTTTAATAGCTCTTAAAAAAACTTTTTTATTTTTTATTTCACTTTCTGCATTAGGGTTACAAGAGTGATTTGCATAGCGGGCAATATTTTTAGTAGTAGCACCATTTAGATTATAATCTTTTTCTATATAAAAAAGATATCTATTATTTACTAATTTGTCAGCCTCTTCATTGGTCAATACTTCTCCTATATATTGGATTATCAAATCTCCTTTTTTTATATTTTCTTCAGCAAAGAGCCCAAGCTCTGCTAAACCTTTTTTTACTTTTACTTTTTTATATTGATAGTTGGTAGAACTTTTATTTTTATTATTTAATAAAATTTGTTTTTGTTTTTTCATATACTCACAATTTCTTTTCAAATTAATTTTTATTTTTAGAAAGATAATTTCTTCTTAAGATTAAAATCATAGCAAATCCTGCAGCCGAAAGAAATACTAAAACAGGAAAAGCTAAAGTTACAAAATTAAAATGTTCTAAAGCAAAAATAGAAACAATAGCTCGAAAAGCATTTATAGCCCAAAGAGCTATTGTCTCAGAATAAGGGTCTGTCCAAGACTTTCTAAAAGTGGCTTGTCCAGCTAAAGAATAAACCAAAATTAAAAGTAAGGTAGACAAATTTGGTTCTTTGGCTATCAGCCAAATAGGTATAGCTAAAATAGTTAAAATTAAAAATAAAATATCTATTTTTTTAATATTTTTATCTTCTTCTTTTATTAGTCCTAAAATAAATACAGTAAGACATAAAAGAGAGACCATAAAAGTAGGAAGTATTCCGGCAAGTCCTGCCCCTTTAGAAAATTGTAAAAGAGAAATAATAAGAATTATTAAAAACCAAAGCCCCCAAGTAAAAATGTGAGGCTTTGTTTTTTTTCTTAAAGTATCCTTAATATAAAAAGAATAGCTTATAAGTACCAAAATACCTGCCACTATTCCTAAAATTAGTTTAAAATCTAATATCATATTGTTTTTTAATAAGTCTTTAAAAGTTTACCACAATTAGCTAAATATGATAATATTAAACCTATCATAACAAAGAGTATTAATATATAAAATATGAAAGAAATACCTGAAAAATTTTTAAAAGCTTATAATGCAAAAGAGATAGAAGGCGAAATATATAAAACCTGGGAAGAGTCTGGATATTTTAACCCTGACAATATAAAAGAGGAAAAAATACTAAAAGAAATAGATGGAAAAGAAAAAACTTTTTCTATTATTCTTCCTCCACCAAATGTGACAGGAACTCTTCATATAGGACACTCTTTAATGCTTTCTATACAAGATATAGTAGTAAGATTTTATAGAATGAATGGGTATAGAACTTTATGGCTTCCAGGAACAGATCATGCAGCCATAGCTACTCAGTCGGTAGTAGAAAAAGATTTACTAAAAAAAGAAAAGAAAAATAAGCATGACTTGGGAAGAGAAGAATTTTTAAAAAGAGTAAATGAATTTGCAAAAGAATCTCAAAATACTATTCTCTCTCAATTTAAATCTATGGGTGCATCACTTGATTGGTCTAGACTAGCTTTTACTTTGGATGAAGAGAGAAATTTTGCTGTAAATACTATGTTTAAAAAAATGTATGAAGACGGTCTTATTTATAGAGGTAATAGAATAGTAAATTGGGACCCTAAAGGACAAACAGTGATTTCAGATGATGAGATAATCTATGAAGAAAGAGAAGCTACTCTTTATACTTTTAAATACTCTAAAGACTTCCCTATTTCTATTTCTACTACAAGACCTGAAACAAAAGTTGGAGATACTGGAGTAGCAGTAAATCCTAAAGATAAAAGATATACAGAGTTTATTGATAAAGAATATGAATTAGTATTCTGCAATACTCCTATTAAAGTAAAAATTATAGCCGACCCAGAAGTAGATATGGATTTTGGTACAGGAGCCCTTGGGGTAACTCCAGCTCACTCTCAAATAGATTGGGAAATAGCAGAAAGACATGGCCTTGAAAAAAAGCAGATTATAAACGAATATGCAAAAATGACAAATGTTTCCGAAGATTTAAATGGTAAAAAAACTTTAGAAGCTAGAGAGCAAATAGTGGCATGGCTAAAAGAAAATAATTTATTAGAAAAAGAAGAAACTATTTCTCAAAATATTTCTACAGCTGAAAGAACTGGAGGCATAATAGAACCTCTTCCAAAACTTCAATGGTTTATAGCTGTAAATAAAGAATTTAAACATTTTGATAAAACTACTACTTTAAAAAAGCTAATGCTAGAAGCTGTAGAAATACATAATTTAAAAATCTTGCCTGAAAGATTTGAAAAAGTTTATTTTCACTGGATAAATAATCTTAGAGATTGGTGTATTTCAAGACAAATTTGGTATGGACATAGAATACCAGTCTGGTATGACGAAAATAAAAATATAGCTGCTATAGGATTTAATGATACAAATAAAAATTTAGAACAAGATGAAGATACACTAGACACTTGGTTTTCTTCTGGAATGTGGACTTTTTCTACTTTGGGCTGGCCAAATAAAACTGAAGATTTAAAAAACTTTCACCCTGCAAGTCTTTTGGAAACTGGACACGATATTCTCTTTTTTTGGGTTGCTCGAATGATAATGATGAGTACTTATGCTTTAAATCAAATTCCTTTTAAAACTACTTATCTTCACGGATTGATAAGAGATACTCAAGGAAGAAAAATGAGTAAATCTTTAAATAATTCTATAGATCCAAGAGACTTAATAGAAAAATTTGGAACCGATGCATTAAGAATGGCTCAAATAGTAGGAAATGGTCCTGGTAATGATCTTAGGCTTGGAGAAGATAAAATAAAAGCTTATAAAAACTTTGCAAATAAAATCTGGAATGCTACTAGATTTGTATTAGAAAAAACTAGCGACTATACAGACTCGCTAGATTATAAAGAAAATATAACTTTTAAAGAAGATTTAGATATTTATGAAGAATCTCTCAAAACAATAAAAGATATAAGAGAAGATATAGAAAACTATAGACTTCATCTAGCAAGTGAAAAAATTTATGCTTATTTTTGGCATGAGTTTTGTGATAAACAAATAGAAACTCTTAAAATAAGAATCTTAGAAAATAATAATAAGAAATCTGCCCAAGCTACTCTACTTTTAGTATTAAGAAATCTCATAATTACTCTGCATCCTTTTATGCCTTTTATAACAGAAGAGATTTGGAAAGATTTAAAGCATAAAGATGAAGATTTACTACTTCTTACTCCTTGGGTAAACTAGAATGTGGATAACTAGCGCTTAGTTTTTTGATATAAGTCTAAAAAATAGGTATAATAAATGTATATTTAAAAATGTATTGCGTTTTATCTATATTTTAGTTAATTAAAAGTTTAATAAAATTATGTCAAAAGAAAAAAAATCATTTTTTGAAAGGCTTGCTGGTTCTGTAATGCTAGAAGAAGACGAGCTAGATAATGAAGAAATGGAAATAGAAGTCAATAGAAAAAGTAATAGAAGACTTATGGATGAAGATGAATCTTTGTCTAATTATGCTGATGAAGAAATATTTGAAGAAGATGGAGAGCTTTCAGTAGATGTTTATCAAACACAAAATGAAATAATTATCGAAGCTATGCTCGCAGGTGTAAAACCTGAAGATCTTCAAATTTCTATCACTAGAGATATGGTTACCATAAAAGGTAGAAGAGATGGAAATAATCAAATAGCAGATGATGACTATTTTTATAGAGAACTTTATTGGGGATCTTTTTCTAGAAGTATTTTACTCCCTCATGAAATAGAAATAGAAAATGTAGATGCAGTAGAAAAACATGGCCTTCTTATTATAAGGCTTCCAAAAGTAGATAAAGCAAGACAAGCTAAAGTAAAAGTAAAAAGTATTTAATAAAAACTCCACAAAAAGTGGAGTTTTTATTAATCTAGATATAATGTATAATAATACTTGATAGCTCTCGTAGTTAAATGGATATAACTCCTCCGTCCTAAGGAGGGTTTGTGGGTTCGATTCCTGCCGAGAGCACAAATATTGTGATAAAATATAAATATGGATGAAGAAGATTTTAAAAAGTTATTTGCTTTAACAAAAGAAAATAATAGACTACTTAAAAAAGTAAGAAATAGCCAAATTATGCTTGGTTGGTCTAAAGTGCTCTACTGGATAATAATTTCTGGAGCACTTGTAGGAGCTTTTTATTTCTTAAAACCTTATTTTAATTCTTTTTATAATAATATACAAGAGATACAAAATCTTTTAAAAAATATTTCTGGAGGAGCGGTAGGTTTGTCTGATTCTTTGCCTGAAGAAGCGAATTATATAATAGAATTATTAAAAAATTTAATATCTAATTAATAATTTAATTAGATAATAAATAAAAGAGAGTATTAATACTCTCTTTTATTTTTGGTGCCGAGACCCAGGCTCGAACTGGGGACCTATTCCTCTTCAGGGAAGCGCTCTACCAACTGAGCTATCTCGGCAAAGACTTTTTAAGTCTTTACTATTCTAACATAAATACTATTTTTTTAAAAGCTAAAAAAGCTATATTAAACAGTAAGAGAAAGGATTTCAGATATTCTTTGAGGGTTAAAACCAATAACTACTTCTTCCCCTATTTTTATAACCGGTACTCCAAGCTGACCTGTAAGCTCTACCATTTCTTTTCTTTTTAAAGCATCTTTTGATACATCAAAATCTGTATAAGCTATACCTTTTTCTTTAAACCAATTTTTAGCCAAATTGCAAAAATGGCAAGTAGGAGTAGAAAAAATCTCCACCTTTTTGTTACTACTTTCTTCTTTTTTATTTTTTCCTAACATATACTAATTTCTTTTACTTATTAAGTATAACATGTTTTATTTTTAATATAATATTTTCTAAAAAACTCTTTATTGGCAAAGATTTCCAATTTGAACCTTTTTTAGGAATTTCATAAGTAAAAGAAGGAACATTGTAAATTACCACCACCTTCTCTCCTTCTTTTTTGACAGGATAAGTTTCTCTTATAAATTCTTCTTGCCCTTCTTCTGTTTTTATATTTTCTAATTTTTCTAGATTATTTTCATATTCTAACTCTATTTTATCTACCTCTCTTTTTATATAATCTCTATCGAGTTTTGTAACTTTGTATTTTTGAGATAAATCTATAATCCCTCTACCTAAGATAAAAATAAACCATACAAATACTGGTATTAGAAGATAAGTAAAAAACCTTTGTTTTATAAATTTTCTTTTATATTTTTTCATAATTTTATGAAAAACTAGATTTTCTTATATAAATAATAGCACATTAATAAAGCTTTATTCTTAAAAAATAATATTTTGAAGACTTTTAGATTGTGTTATACTGTAGCCATATGTTTAAACCTAAACAAAAGAAAAAGGTAGAAAAAATATACAAAGTATTTGCAGTATTGCTTGCTATTGCTATGATAGCCTTTTTACTCATTCCTCTTTTAAATACTCTCTAATAAGTTAGACAATTCTTACTTATTTTTTCATTAGCTCTAAAAAAGTATCGTGTTCGATATGGACTTTACCATCTTTTTGCATTCTTTTCTTTCCTCTCTTCTGTTTTTCTCTAAGCTTCATTTTTCTTGTTATATCTCCTCCATACAAATATCCTGTAACATCTTTTTTCATAGCAGAAAGGCTTCTTGAAGCTATGATTCTACCTTTTACCATAGCTTGTATCTTTACTCGAAAAAGCTCTCTAGGAAGTATTTTGTAAAGCTTTTCTACTATTTCTTCAGCTTCTTCCATAGCTCTCCACTCTGCTACCACTCTAGAAAAAGCTGGCACCCTTTCTTCAGCTACAAGCACATCTAATCTGGTGACAAAAGCTTCTCGCATTTCTCCTACTTTATAGGATATAGAAGCATATCCACTAGATGCAGATTTTAATTCATCAAAAAAGTTTCTCATTAGCTCTCTTAAAGGCATGCTAAGCTTTAAATTTACTCTATTTTCTCCCCAATCTTCCATATCTTCTATTTCTACTTCATGCTTTTGAAAAAGCTGCATCAAGTTAGACAAATAATCGCTAGGTACTATTATTATTAAAGATATCCAAGGCTCTTTGACTTTTATATATTGCCCATGGTCTGGAAAATGTATAGGTGTATAGACTTTTTCTATTTCTCCATTTTTCATTTCTACCTCATAAGTGATAGAAGGCTGAGTTATTATAAGTTCTTGTTGAAATTCTCTTCTTAATCTTTCACTTACTATTTCAAGATGAAGCATTCCTAAAAAACCACATCGAAAGCCTCTACCTAAAGCCCCACTCATTTCTTCTTCAAAAGTAAGAGATGAATCTGATAAACGAAGTCTAGATAAAGAAGATCTTAAATCATCAAATCTGTCTTGTGTTTCTGGATAAATAGAAGCAAAAACAAGTGGTACAGGCTCTTCATATCCTGCATAAGCTGGGAGTGGGTGAGAAAATGTAGTCACTGTATCTCCTACCCTTGCTATACCAGGCTCTTTTATACCTGTAATAATATAGCCTATTTCTCCTTCTTTCAATTCTTCTACTTCTTTTTTTTCTGGCTTAAAAACACCTACACTTCTTACCAAAAATCTAGATTCTGATTTTATAAAAAATAACTCATCTCCCTTTTTTACTTTTCCATTTAAAGCTCGAATATATAAAATAATCCCCTCATGGCTAGAATATTCAAAATCAAAAATTAAAGATCTAAAAGAAGAATTTTCTACTTTTTCTAATTTTGGTGACGGTATTTTTTCTACAATTTTCTCTAAAAGATTTTCTATACCCTCTCCAGTTTTTCCAGATACTAAAGCTATATCTTTTTCTTCTATATCTAATAAATTTATTATCTGCTTTTTTACAGCAGCAGCATCTGCTAGCGGAGAATCTATTTTATTTATAACTGGTATTATTTTTAAATTTGCAGCTTTGGCCATTTCTAAAGTAGTAAGAGTCTGAGCCTGCACTCCTTGAGTAGCATCCACTAAAAGTAAAGCTCCTTCTACCGCTTGCAAACTCCTAGAAACTTCATAAGAAAAATCTATATGCCCTGGAGTATCTATAAGGTTTAAGGTAAATTTTTTATACTCCATACATACGGGAGTCATTTTTATAGTTATCCCCCTTTCTCTTTCAAGATCCATAGAATCTAATACCTGATTTTTCATTTTTCTATTTTCTACAGTATTAGTAAATTCTAAAAGCCTATCTGCTAAAGTAGACTTACCATGATCAATATGAGCAATAATAGAAAAATTCCTTATATTTTCCATTTAAATTTGTATATTATAATCTAAAATATAGCACAAAAGAAGCTAAAACAAAAAATTAGTATATAGATAATTTGTCCCCTACTTTTAGATTTAAAAGTTCTGTAGCATCAAAATTGATTTCTAAGACATATTTTGCTGTCCAAAGAGTATTGGAAAATATTTCTGAATCATCAGGATTTTCTTTATTATAAGAGCTGGCTAAAGCTTTTTCTATTTGTAAAATTTCAAAATTTTCACTAAGCCAAATAATGTCTAAATCAAAATTCATATCTTTCATCCAAAAACCTGTATAAACTTCTTCAGGAAAAACAAAAAGCATTCCTTCTTCTATATTAATTCCTTCAATTTTTTCTGAAACCAATTTCTCTCTACCTGAAAGGCCTAAAGTCCTTTTCTCGTCTGTATCTGCTAATTCGGCTATTATTTTATCTCCTTTACTAGTAGTAAGAGTTATAGTGTTTAGTTTATTAAGATTTTCTCCTCCAAGCTCTATTATGGCTATATCGCTATTAATATTTTCTTCTTGAGAATAAAATTTAAGACTGTCTATTTCTTTAATTTTTCTTATTTGAAAAGATTTATTATTTTTAATATCTAAATGCCAGCTTTCTGTTTTACTTTTGAGAAAATCTCCCAAAGCCATTAGGGCATATATAGATATAAATACTATAAAAATAGAAATAATAATGCTATTAAATTTTTGTTTAGAAGATTTTCTTTTTGTTCTTACTCGAGTCATAAAATATTTTATATATATTACTTATTTTAACATAAAAAACAACTGAAATAATTCAGTTGCTTTTTTAAGTGTTTTAAATTTCTCTGTCTAAGCCAAAAGAAACTATGAGCCAACACATTTTCCCGGTAGAATCTTTTTCCTTATCAAAATAAACAGGAGAAATATAAGTTTGACTCCTTTCTTCTTCTTTATTTATAATTGTCCAAATAAAGACTCCTAGACAATCATAAAAAGAAGGACCAAATACTTCGTTTTTTACCCATTCTAAATCACTTTTACTTAGCTTTTTAATAGGAGAGATTTTCTTTAAAAAATCTTGATTGTCAAAAGCTAAATCTATAAAAGAAATCTCTTTTCCTTTAGAGTTTTCTAAATGTTTTTTATAGCTCTCTTTAAGCTTAGAGCAAAAGCTTTGGTCTTCAAAAACACAATCTTTTTTTTCCATTTTTAAAAATGTTTTAAGGTACAACTTTATTTTATTCCTATTACAAAATACAAAAAAGAAAACTATTTGTCAAGCTTTATATTTTAATTTTCTTTTTTACGATTTGCTTTAGCTCGCATACCTTCGTTTAAGATTTGCTTTCTAAGTCTTACAGATTTTGGAGTAATTTCTAAATATTCATCTTCATTTATTATTTCAAGCCCTCTTTCTATGGAAAGAGTATATGGCGGCACCAAAGTAATAGCATCATCTGATCCGCTAGCTCTCATATTTGTAAGCTGCTTGCCTTTTGTAGGATTTACTACCATCTCTTCGCCTTTACTAGTATTTCCTATTACTTGTCCATTATAAACCTCTACTCCTGGACCAATATATAAAACACCTCTATCTTGCAAATTGTATAAAGAAAAACCTAAAGCTTTACCATTTTCCATACTAGTCATAGAGCCCACCAATCTTCTTTGTATATTGCCTACATGATTTGAAAATTTTATAAATCTTGAAGAGATTATACCAAGACCTTTAGTATCTATAATAAATTCTCCTTTATATCCAAGTAACCCTCTTGTAGGAACTTCTGCTCTTATTCTAGTAATATTTTCTCTATCAAACATATCTAAAACCATTCCTTTTCTTCTACCAAGCTTTTCCATCACTATTCCAGAAAATTCACTAGGCACATCTATTACTACTTCTTCAAAAGGTTCTTCTTTACTTCCATCTTCTTTTTCTTTAATTATTACTTGCGGCTGAGAAACTTGAAGCTCATATCCTTCTCTTCGCATATTTTCTAAAAGTACTGCTATATGCATTTCTCCTCTTCCATAAACCAAAAACTTATCTGTATCAAAATCTATTTTTAGACCAACATTTATTTCTAACTCTTTTTCAAGTCTTTCGCGGATTTGTCTTCCAGTAACATACTTTCCTTCTTTTCCAGCAAATGGAGAATCGTTTACTAAAAAGTCTAGAGAAATAGTAGGCTCATCTATATGTATAGCTGGCATACTTTCTCCATTTTCATTTTCTAAAAATGTTTCTCCAATAAAAATATTTGGAAAGCCAGCAATCATAACAATATCTCCCGCAAAAGCTTCTTCTTTTTCTACTTTATCAATACCTAAAAATGTAAAAAGTTTTGTGACTTTTCCTCCACTTATTTTCCCAGTAAGCGGATCTTTTACAAAAATATTTTGCCCAGATTTTATTTTTCCGTCATATATTCTAGCTACTGCCATTCTTCCTAAGAAATTGTCATAAGCTAAATTAAAAACTTGGGCTACAAGTGGCTTTTCTATATTTCCTTTTGCTTTTTCTACTTTTTCTAAAATAGTATCAAGAAGTGGCTCTAAATTTTTCTTTTCATCGCTCACTTCTTTCATGGCTACTCCATCACGGCCAATAGCATAGACTGTAGTAAAATCTAATTGCTCTTCGCTAGCCCCAAGCTCCATAAAAAGCTCAAAAACTTCATCGTGCACTCTTTCTACATCGCTAGCTGGCTTGTCTATTTTATTTATAACCACTATAGGCTTTAATCCAAGCTCCAAGCTCTTTTTTAAAACAAATCTAGTCTGTGGCATAGGCCCTTCTTGAGCATCTACCAAAAGGAGTACAGAGTCTATAGATCTT
>CAYMRR010000005.1:0-5764 GCA_964393005.1 uncultured Candidatus Saccharibacteria bacterium | reverse complement strand
CTACCTCACTACCAAAATCGGCGTGGCCTGGAGTATCTAAAATATTAATTTTAGTATCTTTATAAACTACAGAAGTATTTTTAGCATAAATAGTAATGCCTCTTTCTTTTTCCAAAGTATCAGCATCCATAGAAAAGCCTTCCTCTAAAACTCCACACTCTTTCATAAGAGCATCTGTAAGGGTAGTTTTACCATGATCTACATGGGCTATAATAGCAATATTTCTTATTTCTTTATATTCTTCTTGCATATTTCCTTTTTTTTTTTGATTTTTAGCGTAAAAAATAAGCACTAAAAATGGCTTTATTAGCTTAAATAATACCACAAAAATAAATAAAATCAAAAAAACTGCACCTAAAAGCTTTTTTGGGCGCAGATTTTATCAATTATAATATATCACAAGCTATTTTAAAAGTCAAGTGTTTTTAGAATAAATTTTTTAAAAATTCTTTATTATTTAGTTTTCTTTTTAGAAACTTTTCAGCTGATATTTTTTCATCTCTACTTCCCCCTATTTCTAAAATCTCTTTTTTAAATCTTTTAGCTATTTCTTCTAAATCTTTTTTGGTCTTAGCTTCTTTAAAAAGAGAATAAAAATCGTAAGCATATACTTCAGCATAAAGATAAGAATAATATCCTGCTCCATATCCCGCCAAATGCCCAAACCCTGCTGGAAAAATATTTTCTTTATCTAAAGATAAATTTTGGTATTTTAAAACCATATCTCTATAAAGCTTAGCTATACCTTTTTCATCTCTCTTTTTTGTATATAAATCTAAATCAAAAAGAGCAAAAATACATTGCCTTAAATAAGAGTAGCCATTTAGAAAATTTCTACTTTTAATAATTTTCTCTCTTGTCTTTTTGTCTAAAGTTTTATTTGTTTTATAGTGCTTGGCCAGCTTTGCTAAAAACTTGTCTTCAAAAAGAAAATTTTCAAACATTTGGCTAGGAGCTTCGACAAAATCTAAAGAGACATTGTATCCAGCCTGAGAACTATATCTTACCTCTGAAAGCATATAGTGGAGAGCGTGACCTAATTCATGAAAAAGAGTATTTATCTCTCCTAAAGTAAGTAGGCTTGGCAAGCTTTTAGAGCTTTTAGAAAAATTGGCCACTATTTGATTTACGGGTATTACTCTTTTATTTTCTTTATACTCCTCTGAAATAAAGCCGCTACTTGCCGCATGTCCATATTTACCATCTCTTGGAAAAAGATCTAATACTAAATAAGCTATAGTATTTTTAGTGAGTTTATCTTTTAATTTGAATGTTTTAATATCTTTATCTACTACTATTTTTCTAATATCTCCAGATTTTATCTCTTCTGCTATAAAAGAAAACATATTACCAAGATAAAAAAATATTTCTTTCAAAACTCTTTCTAATTCAAAATATTCTTTGACAAGAGAAGTATCATAACTATAAAGATTTTCTTTTAATTTATTTGCTACATAGCTAATATCATAAGACTCTAGACTTTTTATATCTTTATAATTTTCTAAATTATTTTTAGCGAAAGAGTTTAGCTTTTCTAAATCTTCTTTAGACTTAAGAATAAGCTTTGAAGATAGATCATTTAAAAATTCTCTCGCTTCTGTTTCTCCTTTTACCATTCTATCTTTAAGATTATATTCTATATAATTTTTAAATCTGAGAAGTCTTGCTTTTTGATTTCTTAAATTTATTATTTTTACTAATATTTTAAGATTTTTCTCTCCACCTTTTTTATTATTTTTAGCTAACAATTCTTTTCTTTTTTCTCTGCTTTCTGCATATTGAAGAAATGGACCAAACAAAGGATAGTCTAAAGTTATTTTATATTTACCATTTTCTTTTTTTAAAAGAGTTTTAAAATTTTCTGGTAAACCAAATAAATCTTTTTCTTCACATAAAATATAATCTTGATAATCATCTATATTTTTTGAAAAATCTATTAAAAGATTGTTTAATTCTTTATTTATTTTTTTTAAATCTTTTTGTTTTTCCTCACTTAAATTAAAACCCATAAGGCTATAGCCTTTATAATAATCTTCTACTAGCTTTTGGCTTCCTCGTCCATAAATTGTGTCTAAAGATTTTTTAGACTTTTTTTCTATTTGATAATTGTTTTCATAATAATCTATAAAAGCTTTATACAGATCTTTATCGTATTCTAATTCTATAGACTTTTTACTTAAGTTTTTTAAAAATTTGTCGGCATTATCTCTAAAATCTTTATCTTTATGAGTAAAAGAATAAATACTTATGCCGCTAAATATATTTTGAAAATAAGTATCACTATTTTCTAAAGCTAATACAGTATTTTTAAAATCTCTTTCCTCTTTTTTGAGAGACTTTATTTTTTTGTAAATTTCTTTTTTACTTTTAAGATATTCTTTTAAAAGAGTGTCGAAATCTTTTTCTTTTAAACTTAAAATTTTAGACAACTTTAACCAATCAGGATAGATAACCCTCTCTTCTCCCCCCTTTTTCTGAATCATAATTAAAACTTTATTAATTTTATTTTATTTTACTTTAAAAGTAACTCTAACTACTGCTGAAATTTTCTTTTCTATTGTGCTGGTATCATAAAAACCATAATCACTAGTATCTACACTATCTTTAGAAGTAACTTGAAACACTCCTTGAGAAGCTGTAATAACGGCTCCAGCATGATTATTTGTAGATCTAGCTATAGCTTCAGCTCTTTCATAAGCATTTTTGGTAGCCTCATTCATCATTTCAGACTTAATGCTATCAAATTGACTATAAAAATATTGAGTATTTTGTATTGATACTTTTACAGAATTAAAATTAGTATAAATATCTTTTAATTCTCTATTTAAATAAGAATTTAAATTAAGAGATAAGTCCTCTATTTTTATCACATCATCTGAAGAAATTTTAACTATTTGATTATATCTATTGTATCTAGAACCTATACAATTGTCCCAATAATTAGAATCTCTCTTTGTGCATTCTGAATAAGTACTATAAGGTAAAACAACTATATCTTTAGCTTCTATACCATAATTAATTAAATATTTTATACTAGCATCTCTAATATCTGTAAGGTTTTTAAGAGCTAATTCTTCTCCTTTGGCTAAATCGTCTGTCTCAAAAGAGATGGAAACACTACCATTGTCACTAGTAACAAATCTTTCCGCTGTACCTGAAACAGTAATACCTTCTGCATTAGTTAAGATAGAAATATTTTTAAGAGAAGATTTAAAATAAGATCCAAAAATCACAAAACCTAATAAAACTATCACTCCAAAAATAAAATATGGGGTTTCTATTATTTTTTTAAAATTTATATTTTTCATAATTATTAAATATTTATTAACTTATTTCTATTAAAATAGCACATTATCTATATCTAGTATAACTCTAATCTTATTTTTTGTCTAATCTTATAAACTTTTAAAAGTGTATATAATTTTTTATAAAGAAAAATTAAAAAGTTTCTAATCTTTTTTGTAAGGCTCTTTTTTCTTGTTCTAAAAGATTAAAATCTGCTTCTAGCTCTATCCTTTCTTCTTTACTTCTATAGACTCTCCCTTTTACAGAATCTTCTAATTTATTTTCTAAATCTCGTAAAATAAAATCTATATTATCGATCAATTCTTGTATATTTTCTCTTTTTAATTCTAGATTTTTAGATACTTTTTTCTCCTCTTCTTCTATTTCACTTTCTAAATCATTTAGATCATTATAGAGCTTTTCTAAATAACTATTTAAATCTTCTAATTCTAAATCTTCTTTGTCTTCTTTTTTAGAGTTTTCTATAGCTTCTTTATCTATTAGCTCTGAAAGTTTTAATTCTATTTCTTTATCACTTTCTAATTGAGATAATTCAAAAAGTGTATCAGCCGCTTCTCTTGCTAAAAGCATTTTTGGTGAATATTTTTCATATTTTATATCTTCATAATTAGGCAAATCTTCTACTTTGGTAAAATTAGTATCGTGTTTTAAATTGTATTCATAAAGCTGCCAGCTTATTAATATTTGATCAGCCACTCTTTCTCTTAAGCTATAAGACTCTGTAGAATAAATTATTTTTTCTCTTTCTGCCTCTTTGACACTTTCTAAGATTTTCCTATAATTTAGACCTTTTTTTTCTGCTTCTTTATTATTTAAATATTCATGAATATTTATAAAGCTTTCGGCTGTTTTTTCTTCTTCTTTTTTTTCTACTTTTATTCTTAGTTTATTTTCTTCATTTTCTTTTTGTAATTTTTCTTCTTCTTTTTTGGCTTTTAGTAAAAGTAAAGCATTTCTATCTTCTTCGACTTTTTCTATTCTTGCCATTATTTCCAATCTTTCTTTTTTCAATTTTTCTATTCTTTCATAGCTTTCAATTTCTTCTTTATCTAAAATTTCTAATCTTTTTAAGATTTCAGCTTTTCTTTTTTGAAAATCAATAATTTCTTCTAATTGATTTTCTTTATTTTCTACCTCTTTATCCTCTTCTTTTATTTCTCTCCCTATTACTTCTTTTATTTCTCTTTCCTCTCTTTCTTCTTTTATATATATATTAGATCTCTCTAAAGCTTCTTCTAATTCAATATCTTCATAAGAAGAGTAAATTTCATCTAATTTATAAGATAATTCTTCGTCATTTTCTGCTTCAATAAGCTTCATAATATGAGTAGCAGCTTCTTTTGCCCAAAGTATCTTTTTAGTGTCGTGTTTATATTCTAAAGTAGTATCTTCGGGAAGCATTTCTCCTTCTACAGTTTTTACTCCTTCTCTTATATTTCTATCATATTTTTGCCAAGCCTCTAAAATAACTTCAGCTGTCTTTTCTTTAATTTCAGAATCTGTATTGTAAGCTGGAGATTTAGATTTTTTTAAATCTCTAGCAAAATCTATAATCTTTTTATAGTCTAAACCATTTTCTATAGATTCTTTATTATTAATATGCTCATAAAGCTCTTCCATAAATACCATTTTAGAAAGCTTTCTTAAATCTTCATAAGAAATTTTTTCTATATTTTCAGCTTCTGCATAAAGCTCATGATAATTTTTATCTTCTTTATCTAATCTTTCTTTGTCTAAAACTGTCTCAGAGAAAATCTGGCGAGGTTTTTTTTCTACTAATTTTAACTCTTTTTCTATTATCATGACTTCTTCTGTCTCAACTTTTACTTCTGGATCTGGGATAATAATATAAGACTCTCCCTTTTCTTCGTCATCATCTTTTCCACCAGTAGTCTCTTTTTGATTTTTTGCTTTTTCAAAATTCATCATCTTTTTAACTCTAGTCAAAGACGGTAAAAGTAAAAGTAAAAGAGGAATTGGTATTATCACATCTTTACTCTCTTGACCTTCTAGCTCTATTTTAATAGATACAGTTCTTTTACTGTCGATTATTTCTTTCATTTTATTTATAGATTCAGCATCTTGTATTTCGCCTCTATTATAGGCTTTAATAAAATTAAAAATAGCAGTGATAGACTCTTCTCCATTTTCTAAGAAATCATTCTTTTCTGCAAGCTCTATTAAAGAAGTAAAATCTGCTTTAGAAAATTGAACTTCTTTTTCAGCTATAGTAATTTCTGGGTTATCTTCTCCTGAAAGATTAGCCATAAAAATCTCTAGCACATCTCTAGCTCTATCTAGCCCTAATTCTTTATTTTCTTCTTCAAGATTGCCTGGTAAAATAGATTCTGCAGTTCTTCCTTCTGGAGAAGAGGTGCCTAATATTTCTATAGATTTTACTTGCATTTTTTTGTAAGATTTACCTTCCTCTCTTGTATAACCATGTCTTGCAGCATCT
>CAYMRR010000004.1:0-27834 GCA_964393005.1 uncultured Candidatus Saccharibacteria bacterium | reverse complement strand
TCTATAGAAGTGTCGCCTAAAGATCTGAGAGTTGCATCTTGATCCAAAAAGTTTTGAGAGGTTTCTGCAATTTCTCTAGCTACCGAATAAAGTATCATAAATATAGGAGCAGAGATAAGGGCGTTTACGAAGTTTTTAGTAACCATTTCTCTATAAGTATCTATATGACCACTAATACCTGTTGGCAAAAGCATTATAGGAGAAAAAGTTAAAACTAAAATAAACTTAATTGCTCTAAGGAAAAATAAAATAACAGCTTGAAATATTACAGCTAATCCTACAATAGCTAAAATTACTTTCACAGCATGAAAAGGTATAGCTTCGACATTTCCTGAAGTGGTATCTACTGCTGAAAGAGTCTCTGTTTTTAAAAGTTTTTGCATTCCTACTGCCACTGTTTCAGTTCCTCGAGAATTTATAAAATAAAGAGTTACAAGATTTGATTGATCTATTATCCACCCTACAACACTAAAAGAAAAATATACAAACAATGCTGTAAATAAAACTCTAGGAAGAATCTTTTTGATTTGTGTAGAATCATTATCTATAAGCATTCTAATAATTAAATATAAAACTATAGGAAGTATAAGAGATGTAATTAAAGCTAAAGTAATATTTTTCCAAACTAAAAATATACCAGACCCAGAAACTAAAGCTTTAAAATTGTATACACTAAAGCTTAATATCCAATCAAATAATGCACCTACTAAGCCTATTATAATAGACACCGCTTTTGTAAGTAAAGAAAATAAAGAATTTACCATAAAGGCTACAACAGAACAATCGCCTGTATTATCCATCAACACTCTCCAAAAAGTAGTTGCATTACAAGTTTTAGGTAATACGGAAGAGCCTCCTAAAATGTTGACATTACCTAATTCATCTATTTCAAAATCTTCGGGAGTGCCTGTATTATTTTCAGATCCTTCTGATACAGGTGGAGTAAATATGGTTCTTTTTAAGATATAAGTACCATCTTGTTTTTCTTTATTAGTAAGACCTACATCAGGTGTACTAAAATTATTTCTATCAATCCAATCTTTTTCTATATTATTTAGCAAAGCTTTAACTTTTTCATTCTCTGGAGAAATAATTGTTTCTTTATTTTTTATTTTTTCAATTTGAGAATAAAAATACAGACTAATCATTTTTTTTAAAATAGTATCTAGGCTCTCAGTGCTATAAGTCTCGTCTACTTCTTCTATAAGAGTGTTGTAGTAACTTAAGACAGAAGAGTCATTTAATAAAGAGTCTGCATTATCAAATAGTTTCTGAAAATAAGAAATATTTGTTGAGTCTAAATCTTTTATTATATCTAAATAAGAAGTAGTTTTTTCGGTCAGATTATTTCTAAGGGTTTTAATATTAGTCAATACAACTTCTTGTGCTGCATATCTAATTTCCCAATCTTCTTCAGTAGGTAAGACTCTTTTTTCACTTAAAGAAGTAAAATAGTCTCCTGTAGCAGGATTAAGAGTTGAAGTTAATGTTTGTTCAGTAACCTGATCTGAAGAAATTACATATTCTGTATTTGCACTACCTCTTAGGAATAATTGACTTTCAGAAAATCTTACTTTAGCTTCACTTTTTTCTATTCCTAAAGTAAAAAAACTTATTAGAATAAGTAGGGATAATAGCAAGTTTTTCTTTAGAAATTTTGAAGAAAAAAGTCTTCTTTTCATCTTTATATTTTAACATAAAACAAGCGAAAGAATCTTCGCTTGTTTATTTTTTATATTTTATTTTTATATTATCTACATTCTAGACGAATCATCTGTACAGTATTTTCTTTATTTCGACAAGCTTCTTGTATGTCTGGGTCTGAAGATGAAGCTTCTCTGGCACAATAAGAGTTTACATATTCTGCCGGATCTAAACAAGCATCCGTTTTTTCTTCTTTAAAGTCATCTGGAGTAGAAGGGATAGATTCTGTCCCTGAATTATATTTTGAAGTCATACGATCAATATCAGTAGTATTACAAATATTCAAATTTTGATATGTACAATATTTTTCTTCAGAAAAATCTGTAGACATAGCAGGATCTATTAAAGCAGGAGCACGAGCAGGTCTCTCTATATTTGGTGTTAATTTATGAACGCTAGGTTCTGGTGGTGATTTGCTTAAATCTAGAATTCCAAAACCTGTAAGTATAGTTTTTTCTTTAGCTGTTAAAGATCTAATATTCCCTACTTTAAGAGCTACTTGTAAGAGGTTGTAAGACCTTACTCTAAGATAAAGCATATTTTGAGCAGTATAAGGCCCATAAAGTTCTTCATCTGTAGGTATATATTTTCTAGTATCATTATCTGAAGCATAAGGGTCTAAATCTGGATCTCTAAAAGAAGGTACATAATTCCAATCTTCTTGCATAAGTTCATAGTCTCTCAAGGTAAGAGTACCATCAAGTACTTGAGCTAAAGCATCTTGACTTCCACGGACGTCTACCTGCTCAGTATTTCTGAATTCCTGTAAGAGTTTTACCATCTGTTGTTCTTGATAGTTGTTTTTGGCCATCTCTTTAATTAAATCCCTGACCTCTTTATGGAGAGTCTTCATGGCTATAATAAATCTTTCTCCTGCTTCTCCTTTATTTTTTGCTTCTTCTCTAGCCTTTTTTGCTTTAGTTGTACCAATAGTGAAAAAGAACCAATTTTGAGCACGCATGGTCTTTTTGAGAGCTTCTTGATAAGCTTCACCTACGGCTAAATATTGAAATTCTGTAGTAAAAAGTAAAACTGTATAAGTATAACTATAATTATTTAGTTTTTCTGTATTCAAAATTCGTATTTTTTTATACAGATCTATTCTATCTTGCAAATCAGTTAAAGTATAAAAATTATCAGAACCAAAATTATATAAATCTTCATTTTCTTTATCTAATACAGTGACATGTTCTCTTAATTTAGATAGATTTTGCAAATCTCCTATATTTTTAGTTAAAGTAGAATAGACATTGTCTTTTCCTGAAGAAATATCTTCTAGATCTGAGGTTCCCATTTTCAATAATTTAGACATTATATCCATAGTGCTATAAGCTTTAGATAAACCATCTGCAAGTTTATCATTGGCAGTGTCAGCTTTGGAAAGCATACCTAAATAAGGTCCTTGTGAAGCAGCACCTATATTAGCTTTTAACACTCCTCCAGAATTAGAAGGACTAGATACTAGTCTGGTACAAAAAGAATTATTAGTGTCTAAAGTAGGATCAGCTGTAACAATTTTTCCATCTTTATTTTTACAGATCATTTCTCCTAAAAACATTCCTGTAGCTTGCACTTGGTCTGATAAGGTTTCCATAGTTTTGTCTTTAGCTTCTAAAGCTAAATTTACAGCTAAAGATGTTACAAAGTGTGGAGTATTTCTTTCATCAGAAATAGCTATATTTGTTCTAGGGCCTCCATATCCAGCTCGAGCTAAACCAACAAAGGTAGCTTGAGCAGCAGGACCTCTGGCTCTGTCTGATAAATTAGTATTACATAATAACTCTATATTTATATTCCCTACCGGAGGTTTCGGTCGGGTATACCCAACAGGTTCTCCATTTTTAATAATAGATTTTAAGGTGGGGCTATTACATATTTCATCCCTAGCTATATAAGGTAAAGTAAATTGTATAAGCTTTCCATTGTCCGTATCTTTTGTATTTTTTACAAACTCTGTAAGAGCTTTTTTGGCTGCTTGAGATAGAGATGATGTATTCATAGGATCATCTAAATAACTCAAGGATCTTTTAATCTCATTTACTCCAACTTTGTCTAGAAAGTTACTAAGATCTACCACTACACTTTGTCCATCACTAAAAACATTTATACCAACTCCTAAGTTTAGATTAAGATTTTTTAAAACAGCATCAGAAATATCAACCAAGGTTTGTGCAGTTAGATTTTTAGCAAAGACAGACAAATCAAAGTTTTTAAGATCTTTAGAAATATCTACCGCCATTTTGCCTGTCATATAAGCCATTTTAACTGTTTCAGTATAAGTTTTTATTCTATCAATAACATGGACAGCATCTTGTGCAACATGTATTGCAGTTTGCATGGCTGTAGCCAAAGCATCTGTAAGAGCGTTAGCTTTTTTTACAGAAGTCGCAGGAATTATTAAAGATAAGACTAAAATAAATATTGTTATTTTTTTATATAAATATTTTTTCATAAATTTGTTTATTAATTAATTTCAATATTAAAACTATTAAAATAGTAATAGAAATCTTCTAGATGGGAAACAAGCTCTGTTTGAAAATTTTCAATAAAATCTTCCTCTAAGAGAACATATTTAGCAGGATCAGTATCTATATCATGAAGGGCTTGAAAAAAAGCTTCTTGTTTTGAGAAAAGATTAATAAGTTTTAATTGATATTCAGCCCCTTTTTCTGTAGCTGGTATAGAAATTAATTTTTCTATAAAATTTTTAGTAATATAAATATTTTTTTGAATGCTACTCTTAGTTTCAGTTTCTATTTTAGAAAGGAAAACATTATCCACAGGAGTTTCATCTGGATATTTACCTAAGATATCTATGTTTTCTTTAGCTGACTCTTCTAAGTAGGTCTCTAATGCCTGATTGATTTCTAGATAATAATCAGTAATATTATTTATATCTTCAGAACGTATAATATTTAAATTTTCTAAAGAGTATTTTTTACCGCTAACTTGTTCTTGGAAAGCCAGGACTATATTAGCTAAGATCTTTCCGCGAAGCTCGGAGTCTGTCACTCCATTTTCTTCCAAGTAGAGATTAGTTAAATATAAAGATTTAGAAAGATCATAACTAAAATTGTTATCACCATTTTCTGTATAATAGTCATAAAAATCAATATCTGTTTCAGAAAGGTCTATTCCATAGTCTCTGGCTATAGATTCTATATCTATATAATATAGACCATCTTTTTTTACAGTACCATAACGACTATAATTTTGTGTGGTAATTATTAAAAAAACTATCACCACAAGAACAGCTAAGGCTGATAAAAATATTTTTAAATCTATTTTTAAAAGTAAATTACGAGCCTTGCTTAAGAAAACATCAAAGTTAATTTTTTTCATACTTATTAAATATTTCTCTTATTAAGATTACTATTTAATTTTATCACACATAATAATTTATTTTGTTTTTATTTGAGAAGCTAAATTTAAAAATTCTTGAAGAGATAAATCTTCTGCTCTTATTTTTAAATTTAAACCTAAACTGTTAAATATCCCTTCCCAATCTATAGCTGGAAAACCTTTTTTAAGATTATTTAATAAATATTTTCTTTTAAATGCGAAAGCTTGTTTTAGAATATTAAAATAATTATTTTCTAATATTTTATCATTTTTTTTATTATGTATATCAATTTTTAAGACAGCACTATCTACTTTTGGTTTTGGGGAAAAGCTTCCAGCTGAAACCTTATAAACTAGTTTAGGATTACCATAAAATTTTACAGCTAAAGAAAGTATGGATTCTTTTTTATTTCTAGCTATAATTCTTTCAGCTACTTCTTTTTGTATTAAAAGTACCATTAATAGAGGTTTAATTTCCGAAGATAAAAATTTTTCAATAATAGTGCCAGTTATATAATAAGGAATATTAGCTATTATTTTATAATTTTCTCCTTTTTTTAAAAAATTATCAATTTTAAAGTTTAAAATATCTTCTTCTAGAAGTATTAGTTTTTTTTCTTCTATTTCTTTTTCAAATTTGTTTTCTAAGAATTTTACTAAGTTTTTATCTTTCTCTACAGCTATTACTTTCCTTGTTTTTTTAAGCAAATCTTCAGTTAAAGCTCCTTTTCCCGGACCTATTTCTAGCACAATATCTTCTTTATTAAGATTTCCTGCATTAATAATTTCAAAGACAGCTTTTTGACTGGTGAGAAAATTTTGACCTAAAGATTTTTTTGGCTTCATTTTTAAATTTTAGCATTAAATCTCAAGAAAGTCTTCTTCCCAAGAATCTTCATCAAAATCCCAGAATTTTTTTCTAGATTTTTTAAAACTTTCCCCAATATCTTGCATATAATAAACATCATGATGTATCACTTGTTCTTCTTTTAATTCATTAGTGTCTTCTAAAAATTCACTAGGAACATTTATTTTTCTTTCTCCATAGACTGTACGCATTTCCGCAAAACATAAATAAAGTTTTAGTTTAGCTCTAGTAATGGCTACATAAAAAAGCCTTCTTTCTTCTTCCTCTTCTTCTAAACTTTTTTTACGATTTCCTATATCTAAATGAGGAAATAGATCTTGCTCTAGTCCTACCACGAAAACATAATCAAATTCTAATCCTTTAGCTGCATGTATAGTCATAAGTCTTACACCATTTACAGCACCTTCTTCATCTTGATCGCTTTTAAGAGAAGTTTCTTCTAAAAAAATTTGTAAAGCTTCTTTAGCTAAAATATTATCAAATTTTTTGGTGATAGAAACAAGTTCTCTGATATTTTCTAATCTTTCTTTATCTTCACTACTCCCTGCCAAAAGTTCATCTTCTATACCAGAATCTTTTATTAATAAAGTTATTATTTCTGACAAAGTTTTATTACTAGCTTCTATTTCATTTTTTATTTTATCTAAAAATTTATAAACATTTTCTACTTTTTGTAGTGTAGAAGCAGGTAAAGATTCAATATCTCCAGAAAAAAGTTTTAAAAGAGTTACTTTTCCTATACCTTTTCTTGGTGTTTCAAAGACTCTTTTTAGATCTATAAAATTATTTCTATTTAAACTTGCTCTCAAATAGCTCATAATATCTTTAACCTCTTTTCTTTCAAAGAATTTAGTTCCTAAAAGATTGTAGGTTAGATTATTTTTGATAAAATATTCTTCTAAAATTCTAGATTGAAAATTAGTTCGAAAAAGAACAGCTACATCCTTTAGTTCTACATTTTTTTCTCTTACCAATTCTTTAATTTTATTAACCACAAAATCTGCTTCAGCTTTCTCATCAAAAGATGGACAAATTTCTATTTCGTCTCCTATATTTTTATTTGTAAAAAGATTTTTAGGAAAACGAGCTTTATTTTTTTGAATAGTAATATTGGCTAAATCTAAAATATTTTTAGTTGATCTATAATTTTCTTCTAAAAGAACTACTTCTCCTTCTGGAAAATCTTTTTCAAAATTTAATATATTACGTAAGTTAGCTCCTCTCCAAGAATAAATATTTTGATCTATATCTCCTACTACACAAATATTTTTTTCAGATTCATCAAAGAGTTCTTTTATAAGCTCATATTGAGAGTTATTAGTATCTTGATACTCGTCTATATGAATATATTTAAATTTATCTTGATAATATTTTTTGACTACAGGATTAGATCTTAAAAGTTCTAAAGATTTAATAATTAAATCATCAAAGTCTACAGACCCTTGTTTTATAAGTTCTTTTTCATACTCTCTCCACACTTTTTCTATAATTTCCATATTAAAACTAACTACCTTTTTGGCATAGTCATCTACAGTTTGTTGGTTTGTTTTTTCTCTGCTAATAGCATTTTTTATTTTCCCGGCATCATGTACTTTAGGATCTAATCCCATATTTCTAAGAATGTTTTTAATTATCTGACCAGAATCTCCAGAATCTAAAACTGTAAGGTTTTTATTAAAACCAATTTTATTTCCATATTCTTTTAATATCGAAAGCCCTAAAGAGTGAAAAGTTTTTATAGTAGGCAGGTTTGGATTAAACCAAATATTTTTTTCCTCAATTTCTAACATTTTTTCTTCTTCGAGTCTCGACAGTATTCTTTCTAACATTTCTTTAGCTGCTTTGTTTGTAAAAGTTACACATAAAATATTTTTAGGAGAAGTCCCTTCTCTTACTATTTGCACCACTCTTTCTGTGATAGTCTTAGTTTTACCAGCTCCAGCTCCAGCTAAAATTAAAAGCGGGCCATGAGTTTTTTGTACCGCTTCCAATTGTTTTTCATTGAGGCAAAATTTATCCATAATAAATATTTTACCACAATTAAAAAATAAACTAATTTTTTAATTCTCTAAGAAGTATTTTTTAGAATAAGCTCTTTCTATAAAATTTTCTACTGTTTCATCTTCTTTCGGATCTATTGTTAAAGTGTCCATTAAGTCTGTAAGTATATTACAAATTCTTTCTTTGTCTTTATTCTCTATATCATGATAAGAGTCTTTATTATTAACAAACTCCTCTACTATTAAGTTTTTTAATTTTAAATCAAAGATGTTTTTCTTAAATAAAAATCCATTTTTCTCAAAAAGAGATCTAACTTTGTCTAGTTGTTTTTTTAAATACTCTTTTTCTTCTAAAGTGTTCTCTACTGTAACTTTACAAACTTCTTCGCATTCCAATGTTCCGCCATCCTCATCTTCACTGTCCAAATTTTCTTCACATACTTCAGCACATACTATAGTAGCTTCAGGAGATTCTAATTTCACATCTTTCTCTTCTTTTGTTTTTGAATCTTTTTTATCTGCTTTATTAAAGTTAAGACTATAAGCCACGTCTTCTTCTTTTTCTTCTAAAACAAGTTCTTCAACGATTTCTTTTTTTGAATCTTTTTCTTCAGTAACTAAGGAAAATATTTCTAAATCTTTGATTCTTTCTTCCATTTCGCTTAAAACAAAATTAAGCTCTTCAAGCTTTGTATCAATTTTTGCTTCTAGCTTTCCTTCCACTAAAGACAAAGTTCCTTCTTGTAGTAAAATCTTTTCAGAAACCTCTTCTTCTAGGATGCTGATTTTTTCTTCTAGTCTGTTTTCTATATTAGTAAATTCAGAAGAAATTTCAGAACTTGCCACTTCTGCAAATCTTCTAATTTCTTCTCCCACAACCCTTTTACTAATTTTCTCAATTTTTCTTTCTAATAAATCATCACTTACTTCTTTACTATTTTCTGAAAGAGGTAAAGAATTAATATTTTGTCCAGAATTAGCTCTTTTTGTAATTCTATTTTTAATTTCTTCAAAATCTCTTGTTTTATTTTTAATATAAGGACTTTTTATGTCCATTTTATTTTGGCTCATATATTTAATACTTATTTTCTATTAAAATTATAACATATTTTTTAAGCTTTCTTTTTGATATTAATATGCTATAATATAATTGACAAAATAGGCTCACATTTAAGCCTTAAAAAATACTCAAAAAAAGATAAATTTTAGAAAATTAACAAAGAAAAATTTGTCAAAACAATTATGGTAGAAAACAATATATATAAAAGTTTTTTTATTACTATCTTTTCTTTATTGATAGTTTTTATTAATTTTAATAAAGCAGAAGCCTCTATATTTAGCAATGTTTTTAATTTTTATTTAAAAGGAAAAGCTGTAATTTTGGAGTCAGAATATATAGATATTACTCCTTTTTTATTAAAACCTACACAAGCCCAAAGCAGTAGCTCGCTTACAGAAAAAGAAGTAAATGTTAGCGAGGAAGGTATTTTCCTTGTTAAGTCTGGATCTTTGCGAGTTTCTACTGAAAAAGAAAAATATGTAGATGGTACTATTAGTATTTATGAAGTAAAAAAAGGAGATACTATAGAAAGTGTGGCAAAACTTTTTGGGGTAAGTGCAAATACTATTGTTTGGGCAAATGATTTAGAGAGTAAAATTATAAAACCTGGGCAGACTTTACTTATCTTCCCTATTAACGGACTTCAGTATACAGTTAAAAATGGTGGAACTATACAAGATATAGCTGATAAATATAAAGTGGATGCTAAAGAAATAGCTTCTTATAATGGTATATCTCTTGGAGCTATTTTAGCAAAAGGAGATGTACTTTTTATACCAGACGCAGAAGCTCAAATCACTCCTACTGTAAATTCTACTAAAAAAATAATAACACCTAGATTTAGAAACAATGTTATAGAAGGGTATTTTATGAAACCTGTAGCAGGATGTATCAAAACACAAGGTTTACATGGACAATATGCTTCTTCTGTAGACTGGGGATGTGTTATAGGGACACCTGTAGTAGCTGCTGCCGCGGGTACAGTGATCAGATCTGATGCTCTTGGGTATAATGGAGGATATGGTGGAGTAGTTATTGTTTCTCATCCTAATAATGTACAGACTATATATGCTCACTTAAACGAAGCAAATGTTTCTGTGGGAGATAGAGTAGAACAAGGGCAAGTTATAGGAACTTCAGGTAACACAGGAAGATCTACAGGACCACATCTTCACTTTGAAACGAGAGGTACCTCTAACCCTTTCTAATAAATTTTTAACACCAATCAAAATCAAACTACTCTTAGATTTTTAAGAGTTTATTTTTGGTCTATACTGAAGAGCTTCTAAAATATGTCTTTGTTCTACATTTATAGAGTTTTCTAAATCAGCTATAGTTCTAGCTACTCTAAGAACTCTAAAATAAGACCTTGGAGAAAGATGAAGTTTTGTAGCATAAAGATTAAGCTCTTTTTTTAATTCAGGAGAAAGATTAATAAAGTTTTCTATTTCTTTAGAAGACATATCCCTATTCATTTCTATTTTACCTTTAGTATTTTGAAATCTTTCTTTCATTTTTTCTCTAGCTTTTAATATTTGATTTCGTAGAGTTTCACTATTTTCTGTATCTTTATTTTTCAAACTTAATTCTTCGTAAGAAATATTACTTACTTCTACCCAAATATCTATTCTATCTATTATTGGTCCTGAAAGTTTTCTTTTGTAGCGAGCTATTTCATTTGGAGTACAAATACATTTTTTATCTTTATTGCCAGAATTGCCACAAGGGCAAGGATTCATGGCGGCTATCAATATAAATTTAGCTGGAAATTTTTCAGTACCTCTCGCTCTTGAAATAGAGACATGTCCTTCTTCTAAAGGTTCTCTTAAAGCTTCTATACTCTTTTTTTCAAACTCTGGGAATTCGTCTAGAAAAAGTACACCACCATGAGCTAGAGTAATTTCTCCTGGTCTTGGAATGGTACCGCCACCAACAAGAGAAACATAGCTAGAAGTATGATGAGGAGAACGAAATGGAGGTTCTAAAATTAAATTATTCTTAGAAAGGTCTGCAGAGCCAGCTATAGAATGAATTTTTGTGACCTCTAAAATATTTTTATAGTCTAAATAAGGGAGTAAAGATCTAGTAGCTCTTGCAAGCATTGTTTTTCCTGTACCTGGAGGTCCGTAGAGAGCAATGTTATGTCCTCCAGCAGCAGCTATCAAAAGAGCTCTTTTAGCTAAATTTTGCCCTTTTATATCTTGCATATCAATATCTATAAGACTTTCTTTAAATTTTCCTATAAACTCTTCTATCAATGTTTTATTTTTTGGTGTAAGTTTTTCTTCCCCTGTTAAATGATTTATAACTTCTTCTAAAGAATCAGCTCCATAAATATTCACATTTTTTACAAGAGCAGCTTCTTCAGCATTTTCTTTAGGTAAAAAAATATTTTTAATATTATTTTTTTCAGCAAGTTCAGCTATAGCTAAAGCCCCCTTAAGTTTAGAAAGATGTCCTTTTAAAGAAAGTTCTCCGACAAATAGAGAGTTTTCTAAAATATTTTTATCTATCACTATCTCTTTATTGGCTATAAGATAAGAAAGAGCGATAGGTAAATCAAAATTTGTCCCTTCTTTTTTTAAATCTCCAGGTGCTAAAGAGATGGTGGTTCTTTGATTAATTTGTTTTGGATTAGAAAATTCAGCATTCCTTAAAGCTGAGCATACTCTATCTTTACTTTCGTCTATAGCTTTGTCACATAGTCCAATAAGAGAAAAAGAATTTATACCTCTTCCTATATCACATTCTACTTTTATAATATGAGCATTTAATCCTACTATCAAGCTAGATTTTAAAGATACAAAGGACATAAATTATTGTAAAGATCTGGCTATTTCAAAAAGATCTTTTTGATAAGTGGTCATGACTAAATATTTTTTATTTATATAGCCATAAAATAGAGTAGTAACTCCAGCATCAGCTGTTTCAAAATCCTGATTGTTTAAAGTTTTTCTTTCCCAGACCAAATCTCTAGAACTCATAGAATAAGGCCCTAAAATAGAAGGAGTAGGAGCTGTATAAGGGTTATTGTAGCTAGGTATAGAGCTTTCGCTAGGATCTGTATCATTAACAATATCTAGGCCTGAAGAATTATTAGAGAAAAAAGAATCTCCCAGCCCTGTAGTTTCATTATTTTCTGGTTGTAAATTCTGAGATCTAAGCTCTTCTATTTTAAAAGCATAAAAAAGATCACTATTCAAATCTTTTTCATGAGCCAATATATAACTATAAAGAGAACTAAATGAATCTGCGCCTGCCTCTGTAGTATCCTTAATAGTCAAAATAATTACATTATTTCTTTGATTAGCCATTAATATATATGGAGATATTCCTGGAGCTAGTTTAGGTAATATTTTTGAAAGTTCATTTTGTATTTCTTGTCCTGCTTCAACTTCAGCTTGTCTTCTTTCTGCTTCCAAAATTAATGCTGCTTGATTTTCTTTTTCTAAATAATTGTTATAGAAATAATATCCTAGGAGAGCTAAAGAAGCTGCTATTAAAAGTACAGCTAAAAAAATTAAAATTTTTTTAGTTAAAGAAGATTCTTTTTTTTCTGGCACCAAAGGATTCACATCGTAATTAATTTTTTCTGTCCTACCTTCTATAGGAGTTTCATCTAGACGACGATTTTCATTTACTTCATCTTCAAAAGTTTTAATAGTAGGTATATAGGCCATAAAAATCTTTAGATATTTTAGATATAGTTATAATAAAATTATAACATAAAGATTTTTTATTTTTTAGATTTTTTTCTTTTTGGAATTCTTTTTACGCCTCTATGGGTAATTATAAATTTTTCAGGTTCTTCACACATATCTATAAAGTCCTCACTCACCTCTCTTAGTTTAGAAGATGTGGATTTTCCAAAAGAAATAACTTCTACTTGAGTAGAGTTTTTTAAATACTCTACTAAAGGTTCAAAATCACCGTCACCTGTAGCAAGTACCACACTATCTACTTTTGGAGCTAAACGAATAGCGTCTATTGCGAGCCCTACATCCCAGTCTCCTTTTTTATTTCCACCAAAAAAGACTTGCAAGTCTTTAATTTTAGTTTCAATACCAATTTTGGTTAAAGCTTCAAAGAAGTCAGACTCTTCACCAGAGTCAGTAGCTATTACATAAGCTATAGCTCTGACTAAATGTCTTCCAGCCACCGCTTCTTCCAAAACATTTTTAAAATTTACTTTAGCATTGTAAAGATTTTTTGCACTATGATAAAGATTTTGTGTATCTATAAATACAGCAACTCTTTGATCTTTTTGTTTTATAACAGACATATTTTTAAATATAAAAATTAATTAATAAAAAACAAGTTTAATATAAAAATAACTAAATACTATATTAGTATAACAAGAAAAATTTATTAAAAAACAGCTTCTTTTTAGAGAAGCTGTTTTTTATGCTCGTAGCCCTAATTTTTTAACTACTTTTTTGTGAACTTCTGGTTGGTTTTTTTCTAAATATTTTAAATGAGCCCTTCTGTCAGCAACCATCTGTATCAAACCTCTTCTTGAATGATTATCACCTTTATGGATTTTAAGATGATTAGTAACTTCTTCGATTCGGCGAGTTAAAATAGCAATCTGAGCTCCAGCTGATCCGGTGTCAGTATCATGTAGTTGAACTTCTTTTATGGCATTCGCCTTTTTTCTTTTTGTAAGCATAGTTAATATTAAAATAATCTTGACTTAAACAAGTAGCTATATCATAGCATACATTCTTAAAAAAAGCAAGCCTATTACCTAAATCTTGTTTTAAGGCAATAATAAAGGCTTTTTTGTTATAATTATTAATATGGTAAAATTTCTGTATGTCGTACAATATTTCTATAAAAAAATTAGAAGAGTTAAAAGATAATTTTCTTGAATACACAGAAATAGAAAAAGGTCGCTCTCTTCTTACTGTAAGAAACTACAATCATTATTTAACTAGATTTATTAATTTTCTAAAAGAAAATAAATATTCTATTTTAGATGAAAGAGTGATGCGAGAATACAGACTCTATTTGAACAGGCTTCCAAGCAAAGCAAATATTTCTTCTAAAAAAATTAATTCTTCTACTTTAGATAAAAAGACTCAAAACTATCACCTTATAGCCTTAAGAGCATTTTTGAAATATACTAGAAAAAAAGGAGAATTAGTCTATGATCCAGAAAAAATAGAATTAGCAAAAACCACAGAAAGAGAATTAGATTTAATATCTGAAAAAGATCTTGAAAATCTATTAGAAGCCCCTCTTAATTTTTTTGAAGCAAGGATAAAAGATTTAGAAAATTCTAAAAATAATATTAAAAATATAGAAAGTCAAAAAGAAAATCTTTTTTTGACTGCTCTTCGAGACAAAGCAATACTTGAAACTTTTTTTTCTACTGGGCTTCGTGTTTCAGAGCTTTGCTCTTTAGATAGAGATGAAGATTTGTCTAGTAATGAATTATCTATTCGGGGTAAAGGAGGGAAAATACGTGTAGTTTTTTTCTCCCCTTTTGCTAAGGATGCTATACAAAAGTATTTAAAAGAGAGAAAAGATATAGATGATGCCATGTTTATAGATCTTTCTTTTACAGCCATTTCTCGCCAAAAAGAAGGAAAAGATATTAGACTTTCTCCAAGAAGTGTGGAAAGAATAATCAAAAAATATGCTGAGTTTGTTGGTATTTCTAAAAAATGCACCCCACATGTATTAAGACACTCTTTTGCTACCGATTTGCTTCGCAATGGTGCAGATTTAAGGACTGTACAAATGATGCTTGGTCATGCTTCTATTTCCACTACACAGATTTATACCAATGTTACAAATAAATTCTTAAAAGATCAGTTTCAAAAATATCATTCTCGTAAGACTAGAAAATAAATGCCAGTGTGCTAAAATACTTTTATGAAAATAATTACTTGGAATGTAAATGGTCTCCGAGCTATAGAAAGAAAAGGAGAGTTAGATAATTTAATAGCTAAATATTCACCAGATATTATCTGTATACAAGAAACAAAGTCTCATATAGAGCAATTAGATGAAAAAACTAAAAATAAAGAAAATTATTTTTCTTTTTATGAGTCTGCTAAAAACAGAAAAGGATATTCTGGTGTAGGAATATATTCTAAAATAAAACCTTTAAAAGTTTCTGGTACTATGGGATATAAAGAAGAAGATTTTTTAGACAATGAAGGTAGGACTATAGTGGCAGAATATAAAGACTTTTATCTTATTAACTCCTATTTCCCAAATGGTAATAAAAGTAAAGAGCATTTTTTTTACAAATTAGATTATTATAAAAAGTTTTTAAAATTAGCAAGAAAATTGGAAAAGAAAAAGCCTGTTATTTTTTGTGGAGATGTAAATGCTACAGTCGCAGATATAGATCTTGCAAGAGCTAAAGAAAATGCAGGAAAAGTGGGTTGCACCAAAGAAGAGAGAGATTTGCTAGCAGAATGGAAAGAATATTTTCTAGATATTTGGAGAGAAAAAAATACAGATAAAGTTAAATATACCTGGTGGGATATGAAGACTTTTGCTAGAGAAAGAAATATTGGCTGGAGAATTGATTATTTTTTTATTTCTAAAATTTTAAAAAATAAAGTAAAAGAGATAGAAATTTTAAATGAAGTTTACGGTTCTGATCACTGTCCTGTAGTTTTAGAGCTAAAATAAGATAAGAATATACAAATAAAAACACCCCTTATTTTAGAAGGGTGTTTTTATTTATTTTATTAAGATTATTTAACTTGTACTCCAGGAGTAGTGTTGACTGTAACTACCTCAAAAGGAGTAGAAAGGTTTACTTCGTAAAAATTTATAAAGCACCACCAAGCTGTACCGCAAGATGCTGGAGGTGTGGGAGCAGAAGAACCGCTACCACCACCACCTCCACCACCATTGAGGGCATTTATTAGCATTTGCTCTTGATCCATAGCAGCATTTGCTTTCTGTAAAGTGGTAGATAAGAAGGATTTAATGTAATAAAGCATATCAGAATCATCTATTTCTCTAAATCCTGGATCAGGTAAAAGCACTTTCGGACAAGTTGTTCCTATAGGTACTACTTCCCCACCAGGACAAGTTTTGGTTTGTGTAGGAGGGCATTGACTTAAATTATAAACAGTACTTCCATCCCAACATTGATACGAAGAAGGACTTGATGGAGGAGGGGTAGGATTAGAGCCTCCAGATTGAGCATTATTCCAAGAGCCAGAATAGCTGTTACTTGGAGGGGTGAAGTTTGTATATGATGGCCTTAAAGAAAATTGTGCTACATATTGTCCAGCTTCAGCATTTGAAGGGATTTTGATATTGTTACCTGCAGCAGTATTAGAACCATAAACTATAGAGCTAGTATTTACTTTTTTACTAGAAGTTCTAGTTACTAAAGAAGGTGTATAAGAAGTATCGACGTTATAACGGTTATAGAAATGATGCAAAAAAGGATCGTCATCTATAAGTTTAGCCGTCACATTATAGTCTTGATAATATCCATATTCATCATATCTTCCAGTTCTAAAAGAAGCAATAAAAACTCCATTAGAAATATAGGCATTTTCAATATTAGTATTAGGTATGTTGTATACATCTAAATAGTCAGAACTGTAAGGATTTATATAAGGAGAAGAATTTATAATATTTGAGACTGGAATTCTCGTTGGTATCTCAACGCTACCTCGTGGAGTAACTAAAGAATTATTTTGTATATAAAATTCTGGGCCAGTCAAAGCTTGATAGTTTAAATAAGCATTATCTGGCTTACCCAATAAAAGATTATATCCATAAATATAAAGTTGCTGAGCATGCCCCGCTCCATTAGCACATCGTATATCTTGATTAGGGCTTACATCTATTGAGTGATAAAGAGTATCACCTGGCTTAAATTTTCCACCTCCTGCAGTACCTCCTTGATTAGAGTATGTTACAGATACTCCTAAATAAACTGATCCTGTAGAAGAAGTAAATCCTAAATATGCTGTATCTGCACTAGCTAGGTTTGACAAAGAGAAAAAGAAAATAGGAGTCAAAATAGCTAGGAAAGTTTTTTTATTAAGTTTCATATTTTTATTCTTAAATTAATTTTGTAATTATTTTTTTCCAACTTTATTTTTCTTTAAAATAAGTATTCCATAAGCTATAAGTATTAAAATTAATACAAAGATTATAACATATACTGCTAAAGTACTAGAGGAGGTAAAGCTAGATATAGGCACAAGAGCATTAATAGCAATAGGTGAGGTAGGATTATTTAGGTCTATTTTGGTAGAGTCCAATAAAGTTCCTGAGCCGTCAGAAAGACTAACTTCAGCAATAGCTCCGGAACAATCTTTATGTATGTCTATCATTAAAGTCTCTTCACCTATCACTTCAGGATTTTTAAGAGTTTTAGAAATGTGACCACAAATCTCTCCCTCTTTGTCTTTAATTTCAACATCAGCCACATATGTAGCCATCACGCCTGGTATTCTAGAATATGAAAAAGTATCAGCTGAGCCTGTCCAAAGAAGTAAAAGTTCTGCTTTCTCATCAGCTAAATAATCTGTTTTATTTAATAATACATTTTGTATGGTGGCAGAGTTGCCAGCTACTACATAGTGTAAATATTTTGAATAAGAAACCTTCTCTCCTTTTTCATTTATTAAGAAAGCATCAATATCATAAGCTTGAGGAGTAGTTAGCAAAGGTAATTCAAAACTAATAGCTTGTTTTTCGTTACCTTTGATAGAAATTGTTTGGTCTAAAATTTTATTATCTAAAATATCACCAAATTGATCTCTTTTATGAGTTATGAGTTGCAATCTTACATCTCCAGATTTTGAAGAACTATTCACAATATCACAATTGGCTATCAAGGCTTCTTCTCCTGCATTAATAGTAACTCCTTGTCTTATAGTGTAAGTGATATCAGAACCTTCTCCTTCTACTTGTAAATAACAGTTTTCTAAATCTAGTCCAGCACTATTTTCTATAACGATAAATTTTTCTGGGAAGCTGGTAGGAGATGAAGCTAAGAGTAGACCATTTTGATTTTGGGCTACAATGAGCATTCTATATACTCCATCAGAAATATAATCTGGAATAGAATATTCCATAGTAATCTCTTTTTGATCATTTTCTCCAAGAGCTATTTCTTGATTAGCAAGACGAAGATCTACAGGATCACTAGAATATCTTCTTACGAGTTTAATCCCGTATCTAATATTCGGCTGTATACCTTCTCTATTTGATAAAAGAAAAGATATACGATAAGTTTTACTATTAATTTTTGTGCTAGCGACATCATATATATTAACTGTAGCCATTTGTATCATTTCCATTAACTCGCTTCCTTCTGGAATTTCTGTTTGAGCCTTAGTAGTATTTAAATTAAAAATACTTAAAGCTAAAGCTATAGCTAAAGTTAAAGAAAATATTTTTTTAATATTTTTCATATACTAATAATTTATATTTTTTAAATAATAATTAATAAATAAATCTAAAAATTCCTTTTGATTTATATTAAAAGTATATCAATTTAATAACTTTTATGTGAAAAGTTATTCACATAAAAGTTATTTTTATTTATTTTTTAAAATAGAGATACCAGGCAAATCGCCTTCATTTATTAAAAATTCTAACATTGCTCCACCCGAAGTTGTAATATTAATATTTTTAGTTTTTTTGATTTTTAGTTTTTTAACTAAAAATAAAGTATCCCCTCCTCCTATCAAAATATTTGCCTTACTTTTTTTGAGTATTTTAAGAACTCCTTCAGTCCCTAGTGTAAAACCTTCTTCATAAAGTCCAAGTGGTCCATTTAAAATAATATTTTTTGATTTTTCTATTTTATTTTTTAAAAGTATTAAAGTGGCAGGTCCAATATCTACTAAATAGTCTTGTTTTTTTAGATTTTCTACAAGCTCCACTTTATTAGATTTAAGTATAGAGTCTATAGGTAAAATAAGCTGTTTAGTTTTTATAGCTTTTAAAAGCATTTCTTTGGAAGAGCTAGAAAGTTTTAAGTCTTTTTCAAAAAATGATTTACCTATTTCTAAATTTAAAATATCTTTAAAAATTTGATTAGCTAGTCCTCCTCCTACAAATACAGTAGCTCCTAAAGATAAAAATTTTTGTATAAGAGGAAGTTTGGTAGAAGTTTTAGCTCCCGAAAGAATAAGAAGAGTTTCTTTTTTATTTTTTTTAGATAAAGCTAGGCTTTTTTCTAAACTTTTTATTTCTTTTTTAGCCAACTCTCCTAGTTTTACTTTTTTATTTTCTTTTTTAAAAATTTCAGGAATGCCTACTATAGAAGCATGTTCTCTATGCATTACAGAAAAAGCATTATTAATATATTCTTCTCCTAGTGAAGCAAAATATTTTGAAGCTTCTTTAAATTCTTTACTACCTTTTTTTGCGGTCTCACCTTTTATAAAACGGGTATTTTCTAAAACTTCTATATTAGCATTTTCTTTTTTAGTGAGTTTGTTTCTTAAATACTTTTCTATATTAATTAAAGAGTCTTTTTCCTCCCCTTTACCCAAATGGCTTAAAATAATAAGTTTATTATTTTTTGCTAAACTTTTTATTTCAGACAATACTATATCTATTCTTTCAGTTTCTACTATTTCACCATTTTTCTTTAAGGGCACATTTAAATCTAGTCTTAAGATGATTTTTTTCATATTATTTAATTAATAAACTATTTCTACCAAGATTCTAGCTAATTCTTTGGGAGAAAAAGCTTCATTATTTATAAGTACTCCGTCTACAGACCCTTCTTTCAAAACATTTTGAACATTACTTGCATTTATCACACCACTATAAAGAATCTTTACTTTTTTAGCATTGTCTATACCAAAGATATTAGCGATGGTTCTTCTTATAGCTATTACTTTTTCTTGGCAATCATCCAAGTTTATTCTATCTATATGAAGAAAATTTTTCCCTGTTTCATAGCAAATAAAAAGATTATCAAAAAGATTATAATGAATATTTTTTATCATTCTTTTTACAAAACTTATCAAAAGTGCTAAATCGTCATTATTATTTTTAATTACTAAAACAGTTTTTATTTTTCGTTCTAAAGAAAATCGTAATTTTTCTTCTAGTTTTTGTAATTCTCTTTCTTTAGCTTTCAAAATATTTTTTCTTATTTCGTCAGCTTCAGAATCTTTAAGATTTTTTTCTTGATCAGTATTTACAGAAGCAATATTGTGAGAAGTTTTTTTACTAATACTTTTTAATCTTTGTATAAAAATATTATCTATGTCTTCCCTTTCTTTCTCTTCTCCGTCAGAAATTAATTCTATTTTTTTATTTATATTAGAATTGATTTCGTAATCACTATTTAAAATAACAAATTTTGCTCCGACACTTTCAAGTTGAGTTAAAGTTATAGAGTTGTTTTTAGTAGTTTTATCTAACTCTTCAAAATTTTGAGCCCCAATTATTATTTTATTTAATTTTTGATTTGTTTTTTCTTTTAGAAAAGCTTGCAAAGGATAAATAAAAGGAGCTGGGACAGAAAGATAAAATTTTAAATCTTTTTTAGCTTGTTTTTTTTTGGGAAAAAGTTTTTCTTTTGCTTTTAGTTGTAAATCAAATTCTCGAGAAAGTTCTTTTAAAGTTTTTTTAGCTTCTTTGATACTAGAGATATTTCCTCTCCAATTTGCTACAACAATAGAATTTTTTATACTACTCATAAAAATATTGTATCATGTTTTAATTTTTAAATATCGAGTTTTTAGGTTTTTGACTTTTTATTAAAGATCTGATAATATATATAATATTATTATAGGTGTTATAAAATGTTGTTTGGTCGAGCAGAAGCTCGATTTTTTAGTTAAAAAATTAAATATGTTAGATATCAAAGCTTTAAATATAGCTTTAGAGACCTTAGAATTAGAAAAAAAAGTTTCTAAAGAAAAAATATTAGATGCAGTAGAAAAATCCTTAGCTGCAGCTTATCAAAAAGAATACGGAAAAAGAGGACAACTTATAAAATGTAATATTAATTTTGAGACAGGAGAAACTTCTTTTGAGCAAATTAAAATAGTAGTAGATGAGTCTACTGTAAGAATAGTTGAAGAAGATGAGGAAAATGAAGAAAAAGTGGAAGAAAGTACAGATTCTTCAGAAGAAATAGTACTTTTACCTAAATATAATGAAGAAAAGCACATTCTTCTCTCTACTGCAAAACTTTTAAAGAAAAATGTAGAACTTGGAGATGAAATTGCTTTTACACTTGAAAATAAAAGCGATTTTGGCCGTATTGCAGCACAAACCGCCAAGCAAGTAATAGTTCAAAAGATAAGAGAGGCTGAAAATGAATCTATTGTCGAAGAATTTGAAGGAAAAGAAGGAAATATTATTTCTGGTATAGTTCAAAGATCTGAAAGAGGTAATACTTATATAGATTTAGGAAGAACCACAGCTATTATGCCTTTTGAAGAACAAATTAAAAAAGAAAGATTGTATCCAGGTCAAAGAATTAGAGCTTATCTATACTCTTTAGAAGAAAGTCCTAGAGGTCTTACAATAAGACTCTCCAGAACTCATCCTAAATTTTTAGTAGAGCTATTTAAATTAGAATCTTCTGAAATAGCTGAAGGAATAGTAGAAATAGTAGGTGTTGCAAGAGAGCCTGGAAGTAGAAGTAAAATAGCCGTACAAAGTAATGATTCTAGAGTAGACCCTATAGGAGCCTGTGTAGGACAAAGAGGAGTAAGGGTAAATGCTATTTCTAGTGAACTTTCAGGAGAAAAAATAGATATTATAAAATGGAGTGATAATATGGAGCAAAATATAGCAGCCTCTCTTTCCCCTGCCAAAGTTTTGGATTTAGAATTAAATGAAGAAGAAAAAAGTGCAAAAGTAAAAGTTGCTGAAGAAGAGCAATCTTTAGCTATAGGTAGAGGAGGGCAAAATGTTCGTTTAGCAGCCAAACTTACAGGATGGAAAATAGATATTGCAGGAGAAGAAGGAGACATATTAGCTGAAGCCACAGAAGAAGGTTATGTTTCTGGAAGTTTTGAAGATGAGTATACTGAAGGAGATATGAAAGAAGAAATGCAAGAAGAAAAAATAGAAGAAGAATTAGGAGATTCTGAAGAATAATATTATAAATCAATATAAATAAAAGTATTATGAAGACAAAATTTGAAAATTTAGATAGTGGAGAAATGAAACTTACAGTTTCTTTTTCTTCTGAAGAGTTTGAAAAATATAGAAAAGATGGGCTTAAAAAGGTTCAAGATTTTGTAAAAATTGATGGATTTAGAAAAGGAAATGCGCCAGAGAATCTAATTACTGAAAAATATGGAGAAATGATTATCTTAGAGGAAATGGCTCATTTTGCAATAAATGAAACTTTTTATACCGCAATTATTAAAGAAAATGAAAATAAAAAGGATGATGAAAAAATAGTTCCTATTTCAGATCCTAAAATCTCTATCACTAAAATTGGCCAAGGGTCAGAATTTGAATATAATGCTGTATTTCCAGTATTGCCTAAAATAGATTTAGTGGATTATAAGAAAATAGCTAAAGAAGAAGGAGAAAAAGTAATAGAAGAAGAATTAAAAGAGCTAAAAAAGGCAAAAGATGGTGCTAAAAAAGAGGATATTTATGAAGTAGAAGAAAAAGAAGTTTTAGAAGTATTAGAAACTTTGAGAAAAGGGCGAGCAGGTGGAGCACATATACATGAAGATGGCACAGTGCATGAAGAGGCTCATCATCATGAAGAAGAAAATAAGGAAGAAGAAAAAGAAGATTTACCAGAGCTAAATGATGAATTTGCACAAAGTTTTGGAGAAAGTTTTAAAACTTTAGAAGATTTGAAAGCTAAAGTAAAAGAAAATTTACTTTTAGAGAAAAAAGCCAAAATTTTAGAAAGAAAAAGAACTCAAATTTTAGATAAAATGGTATCTGAAACCAAAATATCTTTACCAGAAGTCTTATTAGAGGATGAGTTAGAAAGAATGAAAATGCAAATGAAGGCAGATATAGAAAGATTTGGAAGTAAGTGGGAAGATTATTTAACACATTTAAAGAAAACAGAGGAAGATTTGAAAGCAGAATGGAAAGATGTGGCTTATAAAAGAGTAGTTTCTCAGCTTCTTATAAATGAAATAGCTAAAAAAGAAAAAATAGGTGTTTCTCCTGAAGAAGTAGATGTTGAAGCTATGGCTATAATGTCTCAAATGCCTGAAGCAAATGAAAATAATGTAAGATCTTATGTTCATCAGATTTTACAAAATGAAAAAGTTATGAAGTTTTTAGATGGTGAGTAAAAAGATTAAAAAATAAAGTAAAATAAAAAGCGGAAATTCCGCTTTTTATTTTACTTTAAACCCTAGACAAAAAAGAATGAAAGCTAGGTCCAATTATAGATGCTGCCATTCCTCTTCACCAAGAGATTGTTAAAGTAGTTAAACTCTACAAAAAACTAAAAGACATTGCAAATTTTCTAAAAGACAATATTTTTAAAGGTCTTTTATTTATAAACGACATTGTAAACGACATCTTATAAACGACAAATTTATTTATTTATTATAAACGACAAGTTATCCACAGTTATTTTATAAAAGACATTGCATTTATTTTTTATGTCGTTTATAATAAAGTCAGGGTGAGCAGCTCGTAATAAAAGCACACCCCAGCTTATAGGGGAAATAATAGTATTAACCAAGCTGGACTCACCAAACAGTTCGTTGAAAGCAATGAAAAATTGCAAAAAAATAATAGCACCCAAACTTATATTTTGTTTATCTATAATGTTTTAAAGGTAAACTCTCAAATGTCGTTTTGTCGTTTACGATATAAAGGACATTATCTAAGTATTCTAAACGTCATTAATTTATTAGTTGTTTAGTTTACATATCTCAAAAATTTTAATCATATTTTGTGATTAAAAGAAAAAGAGGATGACACCTCTTATAAAAACAATCAATATATAAGTGTTCGTGTCCAGCGATATGTTTTGAATATTTCAAATTGTATCGCTGGACATGAAAACTAGAAACTCTCTAGAAGATAATATTTAGCGTCATGGTAGAGCCTTAGCTCCCGGTTAAAATAACTTCAGGGAGTTTTTTTATTTTGTCAAGTTGCCTTTTTTGGTAAAATGTCTATATAATATAGGAGTATTCTTAGTTTTTAGATTTTTAATTTTTTATCTTAAAGAATTTAAAAGTTTAGAAAAAAGAATGTGCACATAATTAACAACTTAAAATTTAAAATAATCCTAGGAATTTATTTTTAATTTATAATTAAAAAATTAGTTTAAAAAAATATGAACAAAGTAGCACTTGCAGAAGAAATCAATAAAATTTTGAATACTTCTAAAGCAGAATCAGAAAGAGTAGTAGAAGCTTTATTTAACAGTATTGCTGATGCTCTTAAAAAAGGTGAAGAGGTATCTGTTGCTGGTTTTGGAAAGTTTTCTGTTAAAGACAGAAAAGCTAGAGAAGCTAGAAATCCAAAGACAGGAGAAACAGTACATGTACCTGCATCAAAAGCTGTAAAGTTTACAGTAGCTAAAGCTCTTAAAGAGTCTGTAAAGTAATTTATATTATTTTAAAAATAAAAAACCCGCTTAGGTGGGTTTTTTATTTTTGCTTTAGTTATGCTATATTAAGCCCATACAGTAAAGAGAGATATCCATATACCAAAAGGCAGAAAAAAAGAAGGTAAACAAAATCAGCTTGGTTTATCTAGAGTTATTTATACCGCAAAGAGACTTATTAATTAAAATTGAAATCTATTTAAATTAAAATATAAAATAAATATGTTAATTCCAACAGTCTTAGAAAAGACACAAAGTGGAGAGCGTGCTTACGATATTTATTCACGCCTTTTAAAAGAAAGAATTATTTTTCTTCATGATGAAATAAATCATAATACAGCATCTATAACTATAGCTCAGCTTTTATTTTTAGAAGCAGAAGATTCTAAAAAAGATATAACTATATATATCAATTCTCCAGGCGGGCAAGTCCAATCTGGTATGGCTATTATAGATGCCATGAATCATTTAAAATGTGATGTTTCAGTAGTATGTACTGGTATGGCAGCTTCTATGGGTGCTCTTATATTATCTCAAGGAACAAAAGGAAAAAGATATTGCTTACCAAATAGTGAAGTTATGATTCATCAACCTATGACAGGAGTAGAAGGACAAGCTTCTGATGTAGAGATTACAGCTAAGCGTATATTAAGATTAAAAGACTCTTCTGCAGAAATGCTTGCTAAAGCTACAGGAAAAACTAAAACAGAAGTTTTAAAAGATATGGATAGAGATTATTGGATGACAGCAGAAGAAGCCAAAAAATACGGTATTATAGATGAGATTTTAAAACCAAAGAAAAAATAATTACTCTTTACACCCCTTTTTCATCTTTAGATATTAGTTTTTAATTTAAAAGCTAATCATAAAAATCTATTATTATTCAATTATATATAATTAAAAAATAAAATTATGTTTCCGGTCGGAATAGAATCAAATATGCTTTTTATACCTTTAGCCTTATTTTTAGGTATTGTTTTTGGTTATGTTGGTAGACATTATATGGCTTTACTTAAAAAGCATTCTATAGAAAATGAGATCCAAGAAAAGATAAATAAAGCTAATAAAGAAATAAAAGAAAAAGAAGAAGAAACTTTAAAAGTTTTAGACGAAAGAAAACAAAGAGTAGATAAATTAGAAATAAGGCTAGATAAAAAAGAAGATGAACTATCTTCAAGAGAAGAGTCTTTGTCTCATGAAAAAGAAAAAATATTTACTTTAGCTGAAGAAGTAAAACTTATAAAAGCCAATCTTTTGGAAAAAGAATTACAAATAAATAAAGAATTAGAAAGAGTAGCTTCTCTAAAAGAAGAAGAAGCTAAAGAGCTGCTTTTAAACAAAATAGAAAAAGAGTCAGAAGAAGATTTAAAATCTAGAATGTTTAAATTGTCTAAAGAAGGAGAAAGAAAGCTAGAAGAGAAAGCTAGAAATATTTTGACTTCTGCTATACACAGGCTTGCAAATACTAATCATACAGAATTTACTACTTCTGTTTTAGAGTTAGAAAATGAAGAGACTAAAGGTAAAATAATAGGAAAAGAAGGAAGAAATATCAAAGCTTTTGAAAGAGCAAGTGGTACAGAGATTTTAATTGATGAAATTCCAGGAGCTGTAGTAGTATCTTGCTTTGATCCAATAAGGAGAACTATTGCCAAAAATGCTTTAGAAATGCTTATAAAAGATGGCAGAATACAGCCAGCTAAAATAGAAGATTTTCTAGATAAAGCTAAAAAAGAAATGGGAACTTTTATTAGGAAAAAAGGAGAAGAAGCAGTTATGGAAATTGGTCTTTTAAATATACCTGAAGAAATTTATCCAATACTTGGAAGATTGTATTTTAGGACAAGTTATGGACAAAATGTATTGAGTCATTCTATAGAAATGGCAAATTTAGCAGGTATATTAGCAGGAGAGCTTGGAGCCAATATACAAATAGCCAAAGCAGGAGCTTTGTTTCATGATATAGGTAAAGCTGTAGATCATGAAATAGAAGGTACACATGTAGAAATCGGACGAAGAATACTAATGAAATATGGAGTAGATGAGCAAATTATTTTAGCCATGCAAGCCCATCATGAAGAATATCCTTATGAAACACTCGAGTCTATTATAGTTCAAGTGGCAGATGCTATATCTTCTTCAAGACCAGGAGCAAGAAGAGATTCTTTAGAAAATTATATTAGAAGGCTTACAGAATTAGAAAATATAGCAAGAAGCTTTTTAGGTATAGAAAAAGTATTTGCTATACAAGCTGGGAGAGAAGTAAGAGTGTTTGTAGAGCCTAGTATGATAAGTGATATAGAAGCTCTTTCTCTTGCTAGAAATATAGCCTTAAAAATAGAAACTGAAATAAAATATGCTGGAGAAATAAAGATAAATGTTATAAGAGAAAGCCGAGTTATAGAATTTGCTAGATAAATCTATAATATAGACCAAATAAATATCTCTCTAAAAACTCTCTTTACTATAGTAAAGAGAGTTTTTAATTTTGTTAAGTCTCTTAACTTTCTCATTGTTTTATTAAAGACTATAAGCTATACTTTTTATATAACTTTTGAAAAGTAATGAAAAATAATAGTTTTATTAAAAAAATAACAGTTTTCACTATGCTAGCAATTTTATCTGCTGGCAGCTTTTCTTATGCTGAAAAAGCTACCAATTCAGCTTCCACCTCCCCTGCTACCGAAGTTTCCAAGTCTGTAGAAGTATATTTACCTATGGAAGAGCGAGATTTTCTTATTTACTATGGAGTCACCAAAGATGATGATTTAAATCTTAAAATTATAAATATTAGAGAAGAATTAGTAGAAAAAGTTTTAGAATTAAAAAATTCTTATGAAAAAGAGTTAAAAGCATTACTTAAAAATGAAGATTTGATTCCCCCAACTATTATTCAACCAATGAAAGATGAAATTAAAGAAACAGAAGAGGTTTTAGAAAATAAAAAGGAAGTAAAAGAAGAAAAAGAAATTAAAGAAGTCAAAGAGCCAGTAGAGACAAGACTTGCTACCCCTCAGACTGTAGCTGCTCCTGTCACAGTGGTTTCAGAAGTTTTAGAATATACCCTTTTAGATAAAAATGCTATTCTTTCAGCTCCTATTTTAAATTTATCTGCACCAAAGCTTACACCTTATACAGAAAATAGTTCTTGGTTTCAAAAGGTGAAATCATGGTTTAAGTGGTAAGACTTATCCACTTATAGCTTGATTATTAAGCAAGCTATTTTATTTTGTTTAAATAAGATTTCATGCTAAAATATATAGCGTGAGTTTTAAAAAAATTATAACGGAGTGTGGTGTAACGGCTAACATTCTGGTTTTGGGTACCAGCGACTCAG
>CAYMRR010000003.1:0-30811 GCA_964393005.1 uncultured Candidatus Saccharibacteria bacterium | reverse complement strand
GAAGCTTCTGTGATAAGCCTTATATCATCTACACTATTATTACTAGCAGCATCCAATTCATAAATATCATCTAAAGAGCAACCTATTTCTCTAGCAAAAATTCTAGCTACTGTAGTTTTACCTGTACCTCTGTCTCCATGAAAAATATAAGCATGAAAAATCTTATCTTGATCTATAGAGGATTTTAATACTTGTATAGCTAAATCTTGTCCTAAAACATCTTTAAATTCTGATGGACGATATTTTCTGTATAAAGCTAAATGTCTTATCTCTCCATCTCTTTTAGAGCTTTTATCATTTGTCATAATATTTATTATAATTTTACTATAAATATAGCATATCTAAAACTTGACAAACTTGAGTTAATATACTACTATAATTTACTTTTAACAAACTCTTGACAAATCTCACTTACTTCTTTACTATTGCTTGCCATCATTAAATCATTTCGTAATTCTTTAGCACCATCAAATCCATTGACATAAGCTTTATAATGTTTTTTCATTATATTAAAACTTTTTATATTAAGCATTCTCTTTTCAAATTTTTTTGTATGCTCTTTCAATACTTTTAATCTAAACTTAATATTACTCCTGCCTTCTTTTGTTTCTATTTCTAAAGATTTTCTTTTTTCATATTTTTTCTCATCAAAAAGCCAAGGAGTACCAAAGACTCCCCTACCTATCATTATCCCACCTGCTCCAGAAATTTTAATTTTTTCTCTAGCATCTTCTTTGTCTCTTACATCACCATTTAGAAAAATAAGAGGAGTTTTAAAATTATTTTCTTCGGTATATTTTTTAATAAAAGAAACTACTTCACTAGACAATTCCCAATGTGCTTTTACTAAACTCATTTCTTTTCTAGATCTCAGATGTATAGTTAAAATATCTGGATTAAATTTTAAAATATTTGGTAGCCAATTTTGGTAATTTAAATCATTATAACCGAGCCTAGTTTTTACTGAAAAAGAAAAATGTTTTTTGGAGTTTTTGTTTATATTTTCTATTTTTAATTTTATAGCTTTTAATATTTCTTGAGATTTTATACTATCTTTTATTAAAGCAGCTCCAGAGTCTTGTTTTTCTATACTTTTATCAGGACAACCCATATTTATATCTACTCCGTTAAATCCTAAATCATATACAAAATCTATAGCTTTCAACAAATTCTCTATTTTTGATCCAAAAATCTGAGCCACTATAGGCCTTTCTCTTTTTTTATTAAAAACTAAATCCTTTTTTAAAACTTCTCTGCCAGGGCTAGCCAATCCATCAGCCGAAACAAATTCTGTCCAAAAAATATCTGGTTTATTCTTTTTAGAATATTTGGCTATCATTTCTCTAAAAACCATATCTGTAACATCAGCCATAGGTGCCAAGACTATCACCTCCTCCCCTCTTTTTATTTTATTTTTTATTTTTAACAAATAATTATTTTTAATATTATTCTTCTTCATGATTTTGCAATTCTATATCTTCTTCCAGTAAAATATTTACCACTGTAGGCATATTGTTTCCTGGAGCTATATTATTTCTTTCATTTTCTTCTAAATCTTCTTCTATATTTTCTTCTATTTCTTCTATTGAACTTTCTTCTATATTTTCTTTAACTAAAGTATTTCTTTTTTCTATTTCATTTTTAGTATAAAATTTATAGAAAAGTTTAGAATATCTTAAATCTATATAATCTAAAAGATTTAAATCTTTTTCTATATCTTCTTTTAAAGGATTAGCATCCAAAGCTGACACCAATGTCATCCAAATATATTCTGGATCATCTTTTATATTTATAAAAATATATCCTTGTTCTTTTTCGGTATCTTTTAAAAATATTTTCAAATCTCCTTTATTAGAAACTTCACCAGCTAGAGCAAAATTTAAATTTCTACTAGGAAGTCTGTTACGAAATAAAGATATAAATTCTTCTGCTTTTTTTTGAAATTTAATATCTGTATCCAAATCTTTTTTTTCTTTTTTATCTTTAAAATTTATTTTTATATTTTCAGTAGTCAAAGCTATATTTTTCCAAACTTTATTTAAATCTATTATTTTTTTAAAATTTAAAAAAAATATCCCTCCAATTATTAAAAGTAAAACAAAAGAATACAAAATTCTTTTAACATTCTTTTTTAATCTTCTTTTTTTCTTTTTAGGCATTTATAATAAACTTAATCTATTTTAGTTCTTCCTTGCATATAAGGAATAAGTATTTCTGGTATATTTACAGATCCATCCTCATTTTGATAATTTTCTACTAAAGAAACAAGTATTCTAGGAGTAGGTATAGCAGTACAATTTAAAGAGTGGACAAAACGAACTTTTCCTTCTTCATCTCTATATTTTACATTTGATCTTCTAGCTTGAAAATCGTGAAAATAAGAAGCACTAGATATTTCTCTATACTTTTCTTCTTTAGGAACCCAAAGCTCTACATCATATTTTTTCACTTGTCCTTGACCAAGATCTCCTCCACAGTTTACTACTGTATGATATGGTATTTTTAAAGATTCTATAAATTCTTCTGTATTTCTATTTAATTCTTCATGATATTTTACAGATTCTTCATGATTAGCTTCACATAATATAAACTGCTCAAATTTATAAAATTCATGCACTCTTATTAAGCCTTTTACATCTTTAGAATAGCTTCCTGCTTCTCTACGAAAACATGGTGAAAATCCTAAATATTTAACTGGCAAGTTTTTAATATCTAATATCTCATCTCTATGAAAACCCATAAGAGGTACCTCAGCTGTCCCAGCTAAAGCATCATCATCTTGTGTTACATAATAATCGTCTGCATCTCCTGGCAGATGCCCGGTACCATAAAGATTTTCTTTTCTCACTATTACAGGAGGTATAACAGGGTTATATCCTCTTTTACTAAAAAAGTCTAATGCATAATTCCAAATAGCAAAAGAAAGTCTAGCTCCATCTCCTGTCAAAAAATATCCTCTAAATCCATGAACTTTTGAACCTCTTTCAAAATCTACCATTTTAAGATTTTCCATTATTTCTATATGATTTTTAGGTTCAAAATTAAATTGTGGTTTTACTCCCCAAACTTTTATTTCTTGATTGTCTTCATCAGACTTTCCTTCTGGGACACTCATATCAGGAACATTTGGAACTTTCAACATTAAATCTTTCCAAGAAATCATAATTTTTTCAAACTTTTCTTCTAGTTTTTTAAGCTCTTCTTTTACCAGACTCATTTCTTTAATTTTAGCTTCTTTTTCTTCTTGTGAAGCTGAAGGAATTTCGCTAGAAACTTTATTTTGTTTGGCTCGCAAATCTTCTATCTTTTGTAAAAACTCTACTCTTTCTTTATCTAAGCTTATAAGCTCATCAACTTCAAAATTAACATGCTTCTTTTGAGCAGCCATTTTAATTAATTCTGGATTTTCTCTTATAAATTTAATATCTAACATAATTTTCTAGCTAATTTAATATTGTTTTTAATGTATATTAATAAATAATATCATAAAAAAGAGAATCTTACATTTTTATAATTTAAAACACAAACCCTAAAAGACTTGACAAATATATAACTATTTGCTATGATATAATTGGTAAAATATGCTCTTTAAAACTTAAAAATATATAAAAATGAAAAAATTCTTTTTAATAAATTCTATACTTTGGAGTAAGGGTATAGAAACTTCTTTCCAAGGAACTGTGCTTTTAGCCACAGCTCTTGGAGTGTTTATTTTCGTAATACCTTTTGTAGATTGGCTATCCGCTGATCTTAGAGTATTTGCTCCAATCTGGGGAGTTATTGTTTATATTTTATTATTAGTTCTTTTTTACAGAGCTAATAAAAAAATTATAGACAGATTTGTGCTCTCTCAAAAAAAGAAATAGATAAAATAAAGCGGCATTAATTTGTCGCTTTTTTATTTTAAAAAGAAGAATATGTTAAAATAGAAATAATTTATTATGACTCAAGAAGAAGCTTTGGATATATTAAAAATGGGACATTCTGTATTCCTTACAGGTGCTGCGGGTACTGGAAAGACTTTTGTATTAAATAAATATATTCATTATTTAAAATCCCACTCTATAAACCCTATTGTCACAGCTTCTACTGGTATTGCGGCTACCCATATAGGAGGGCAGACAATACACTCTTGGAGTGGAATTGGTATTTATGAAAAACTAGATAATTATACTCTAGACAAATTAGAACAAAATGAGAAACTTTATAAAAAATATGAGAGAGCAAAAGTATTAATAATAGATGAAATATCTATGCTTCATGCTAGTAAGCTAGATATGATAAATACTCTATTTAAAAAACTATTAAAAAGTGACAAACCTTTTGCTGGTATACAAATTATTTTTTGTGGAGATTTTTTTCAGCTTCCACCTGTAGTAAAAACAAATTTTAATAATCTTGATGACAAAGAATTAGAAAATAAGGAAGAGAAAGAATTTGCTTACAATTCAAAAGCTTGGCAAGAATTAAACCCGATTATATGTTATCTAGAAAAAAATTATAGACAAGAAGATAATAAATTAAACACCATATTAAACGATATTCGTTTTAAAAAAGATTGGAAAAATCTCTCTTTAAAACTAAAAAAAATAAACAAAAACCAGACTATAAATAAAAAGAAAGAAATTTTAAAGCTCTATACTCATAATATAGATGTAGATACTATAAATATAGAAAAATATAATTTGCTTTCTTCTAGCTCTAAAGAAATAAGCTATAAAATGCAAAATTCTGGTAAAAAAAATTATATAGAATCTTTAAAGCAAAATTGCTTAGCTTCTGAAGTATTGTCTCTCAAAAAAGGTACTAAAGTAATATTTATTAAAAATGACAAAGAGAGAAAATATCAAAATGGTACTTTGGGAGAAGTAATAGGTTTTGATGATTTTGATAAACCAATAGTAGAAACTTTTGATGGAAAAACTATATGTGTAGGAGAAGATTGTTGGCAATATTCTAATGATGAAGGAAAAGTTTTGGCGGAAATCACTCAAATACCTCTTCGCTATGCTTGGGCCATAACAGTGCATAAATCTCAAGGAATGACTCTAGATGCTGCAGAAATAGACCTTTCTCGAGCTTTTGGTACAGGTATGGGGTATGTAGCTCTTTCAAGGGTAAAAAAATTGGAAAATATAAACCTTTTAGGACTTCATGACAATGCCTTAAAAATAAACCCTTTTGTTTTAGAGCAAGATAAACTCTTTCAAAAAAAATCTATTAATGCTAAAAAAGCTTTAGAAAAATATTATTTAGATAAAAAATTAAATAAAGCCTTAAAAGAAAAACAAAAAGATTTTATTTTAGCTAGTGGTGGCTCTATTGCTAAAATAGAAATAGTAGAAGAAAAATATGAAAAGAAAGAAAAAATAAAAACTACTATAATAACTAAAAACTTCCTTTTAGACGACAAATTTCTTCCTGAAGAAATAGCAGAAAAAAGAAATCTAACTTTAGGGACCATTATTTCTCATATTGAAGAATTACTTTCAGGAAAAGAAATCAATAAAAAAGATATAAATTATATATTAAAAGATTTAGAGAAAAATTATACAAAAGGAAATATTAAAAATATTTTGCAAGTTTTAAAAGAAGATACAGGGCTAACCGCAAAACATAAAAAATTAAATTATGATTTTAATATAAATATAGATTTTAATACTTTAAAACTTTTTAGAGTTTTTATTTAGATTTTACTATATACAAATCTTGTTTATAATCAGAAAGCCCTACATATTTTACCAAGTCTGTCTTATTTTCATCTTTATTTAAATCTAGAGATATTATGTTACCATTTTCTTTATTTTTTAATCTTTCTTCTCTTTCTTTTATATAAAGATAAACCTTTTCAAAATCTCGACAATAAAAACATCCCTCCCCTTCTACTTTTTCATTATTGCATTTATATATTCCGTTTTCTCTAAATGCTTTTATAGATTTACCAATTTCTATTATTTCTTTTTCTTTCTTTTTAATTTCTTCTAATTTTTCTTTATTTAATTCTATTATCTCTAACTCCTTATGCTCTGTATTTTCTTTTTTATTTTCATGATCTAAATACCAATAAGCTACAGAATCTACTTTGTATTTTTTCTTTTTATCTAAATTATCAATAAGAAGATAGTAAATAGGTAGTTGAAAAGATTCTTCCTTTTCATCATTTCTTCCTGTTTTAAAGTCTATAACTCTTATACTATTTTTATCTTCTAAATATTCTAGCCAATCTATTGCTCCATTTAATACTAAATTGTATTCAAGAGAAATTGGAAAATGTGGATTAAAACCATTATGCAAATCTCTTTCCCAAAAATAATTTTCTTTTATTATTTTATTTAATAAAATTTTAGGATCTTTAATGATGTTTTTTATAATACTTTCCCCTCTTTCAAAAAACTCTTTTTCTTCTTCAGTGTTTAAAAATCCTCCTTTTTCTCCTGTATAATTTTGCCAATTTTTTTTAAAATTTTCTAAAAGATTTTCTTTTATTTCTTTTTCTCTTTCTTCTTGACTTAAATTCTTTAAATCTTCTAAAGTATTGTGTACTGCAGAACCCAAAGATAAATATGGAGAAGCAATATTTATTTTTCTTCTAGAAACTGGATCTTTAAATATATTTTTTAAATAATAAAGTCTATTACAAGACAAAAAGTCTGTAATAGAAGAATGCGAAAGCCAAACTGCTGTATAAGGATCATATGCCATAATTTTAATATTTATATTTTACCTTCTAATAAATCATCTTCAAACGCCAATATATCTTTTAGTTTAACATTTTTCTCTTCTCCATCTATTTTCATTTTATATTTACTAGTATCTGGAAAATCGAGATTCATTATTTTTTCATAAACAATATTTGCTAGCTTTTCTACCCTTTCTATAAGCTCCAAAAATTCTTTATCATTTTCTAATTTTAAAGATTCTATTTCATTTTTAGTATTTACTTCTAAAAACTCTATAGTCCCTGTATCAAAATTATACTTTTCATAGCTTCTAGAATTTTTAAGCAAAAGAGCATAATATGCTAGCTGATATTTAAAAAAGTGTACTTTTATTTTTTCATAATCAGATTTTTGTTTTTCCCAGCTAGCTATACTTTTACCAGTTTTAAAATCTATAACTTTAGCGCTACCGCCTTCTATAACTAATTTATCTATTTTCCCTGTCGCTGGCACATTTTTAATCATTACTCCTTCATTAGCAAAATTTACTTCTACTTCTATTTTTCCTATTTCTTCTTTCTTTTCCAAATATTCTATAAAAGTCTCTAGATTTTTTACTCCAAAATTATAATATTTTTCATATTGAATTTTATCTAAGGCTCCTTTATTTAAAGCATTTCTATAAAAGTTTATTACTCTATCAAAATCTGGATTTTTATCATATTTCTTTTTATAAAGATAATAGTTTTGTAAAGCTTCATGCATAGCAGACCCATAAATACTTGTAGGGCTCATAGCTTGAGGAAAGCGAAGTAAGTTTTGCTCCAAAAACTTTTCAGGTCCAACTCTTTCTATATTCAAAAAGTTGATAAGATGAGTTACAGGCATTTTATAATTTTCTAAGATTCTTTTCAAAAGGACTTTTTCATCTTCCAAAAATATTTCACCTTCTTTTATAAATAAAGAGTTTACTAGTTTTTCGCTTATTTCTTTTTCTTCTTCTTTTTTTATAATTTTCTCAGATAGAAGCATAGAAAATTTATCTTTATTATTAGTCATATATAAAGTATGCTTGGCTCTAGTCATGGCTACATAATAAAGCCTTACTCTATCTGAAATATCATCACTTAAAGGAAGAAGTGGCATATTTATTGGCATACCTATTTTGTTTGGTATAGCCCTTCCATTCCATTCATCTTCATCACTATTTAATATAAAGACATATTCATATTCAAGGCCTTTACTTTTGTGTGCTGTTTGCAAAATTATAGCTTTTTCACTTGTAGCAAAAGGAGAAATAGTAGATAAAGAAAGATAAGAATTATTTTCATAAATATTTACAAATTCTTTTAAGTCTTTTGCATAAAGAATTTCTCCACCTTTATATTCTCTTAAAGATCCTATAAAGGTTCGCAAAGAAAAAAGAAAGTCTAAATATTCTGGTTTATTGTGATCAAAATTTCTCTGTCCAAAATAATATTCTCTAAAAGGAGAGAGATAATTTATCTTTTTATCTTCTTTTTGTAGAGAATCATCATAATCACTATCGACTTCCCATTCTCTTGTACCTATTATTTTATCTATTAAATGTAAAAGTGGTAAAGATTTAGCATCAGTAGCAAGCTCTATAAGAAATTTTGCCATTTCTTTTATTTCTTGATTTTCACTTTCTAACATGGTTTCCATCCAAGATGGTTTTATATATATTCTTTCTCCAGCTTCCCCTCTTTTTATTTCTCTAGCTCGTACTTTTTCAGCTATTTTCCAAACTTCTATTCTTGGTATATTCCAAAATTTATAAGTTAAAATTTCTGGAAGTAAATCTTCTCTTATATTTTCTAAACCACTTTCAGCAAATTCTACCAAAGTTATTATTTCTTTTATTATTTCTTTATCAAAAACATTTTCTTCTTTTTCATAACTATAAGGGATTTTATATTCATTAAGTATAAGAGCTAATTGTTTTAAATTTGCATGAGTTCTAGAAATCACACTTATTTCTTCAGGCTTAACTCCATTTTTAAGCAAAGAATCTATTTCTTTAGCTACAAAATCAAATTCACTATAAATATTATCAAAAGTTTTTTCTATTATTTCTCCTTTGTGAGCTTTTATAAGGTTTTCATTTTCTGCTTTAATTTTTTTATTTATATCTGGAAATCTAGTTTCTAGCCTATCTTCTATTTTTACTATTAAATTCCTAGCTTCATCTAAAATATTTTGAGTAGAACGATAATTTTTATCTAAAGTTATTACTTTTACATCTCTATAAGATTTCCTAAATTTTGTAATATTATCTAGCTCTGCTCCTTGGAATTTAAATATTGCCTGATCATCATCTCCTACAGCCATTATATTTGCTCTACCTTCATTTATTTCACTTTTAGTGAGGTTTAGTATCAGGTTAAACTGAGAATCAGAAGTATCTTGAAATTCGTCAATCATAATATATTGATATCTTTCTTCAAGCTCATTTCTTAATCCTATATTTTTGTCTAGCTCTCTTCCTACTTTAAAAATCATATCGTCAAAGTCATAAAGTCCAGCTTCATTCATTTTTTGATTGTATTTTTCATATATGTCTTCAAAAGCAAACCATCTTTCTATTTTTTCTTTTCTACTATCTTTTAATATAAAAGAGTCTCCACTTTCATCTTTAGTAAAATATTTATTTTTCCAAGCTGTAAGGTTGTTTGCTTTACCAGTATTTTCTGTAAGAGAAATTTCTAAAGATAAAATATTTAAAAGAAAAGTAGCTGTCTCATTTTCATTTTGACTCAAATCTTTTAGTTCGCTATATATTTTTAAATAAGTCTCTCTTAAAATCTCCATCTTACTCTTTCCTGCTATTTCAAAGAAGTATTCAGAAAGTTTTGTGTTAATCTCTTCATATTCACTTGTATTTTTCTTTATTTTTTCTTTAAATTCTTCTCCAGACAAATTTCCTTTTTTAAGTGCAGATATACAAACAAAAATATCTTTTAAATAAGTAAAGCCCATTTCAGTGTGTTTACTAGCTAAAGGGTTTTCTTTAGGAAGAGATTCTAATATTTTCTCTACTATATTTATTTTTTCTATTTCTGTAGCTGGTCTAAAAGTGGCTCCTTCAAAAAAATATTCTCCATATTTACTCATTACATCTCCAGCAAAAGCATGAAAAGTATAAATTGCTACCCTATACCCAGCTTCCCCTATTAAGCCTACCAGCCTTTCTCGCATATTTTTAGCTCCATTTTCTGTAAAAGTTAAAAGTAAAATATTTCCAGGAGAGACTTGGGTTTCTTTTAAGATATTGGCAGCTCTAAGAGAAAGAAGCTCTGTCTTACCGCTTCCTGGACCTGCCACTACAAGTAAAGGTCCTTCTATAGAGTCTACGGCTTCTCTTTGCTTTTCATTAAGTTTTTGATATCTAGATTCAAAATTATTCATATAATTAATTTTTAGTTTATTTAAGTTGGTCTATTTTTTAATTATACCATTAGTAAGAAAGCTTTACAGAATTAAAAATTTATGATTTTTATAAATTTTACTTAACACTCAAAAAATCTCTTCTTTTTTATGCTACAATCTAGACATTATAAACATAACAACTTTTATTAAAATAAGATTTTTATGAAAAAAAATAAAATAATATTATCAACCGTGCTCGCAGTGGTAGCTATAGCTGCTATTTTATTTTTTGTTTTTAATAAAATAAAATCAAGCTCCAAAGATATTGGGTTAAAAACTCTTACAGGAACTCTAAATTATGAAAAAGATTTTTCTCTTTCTAAAGATGTAGATATCTATGTACTCTTACAAGATATTTCAAAAATGGATGCTCCAGCTGAAATAGTTTCTATGTATACTGTGCCTAGTGAAGAAGATGGTTATAAAAAACCTCTTGATTTTAGCTTGGATTATCATGAATCAGATATTTTAGAAAATCATACTTATGCAGTATCTGCTCAAGTATATTTTGAAGAAGAGCTTATCATGACTACTACCAATGCTTATTTGGTTATTACCAATAATATGCCTACAAAAAATCTAGAACTAATGCTAGAGCCTGTAGTAGCTTTTCAAGAAGGAGATTTATTTTTCACTGAAAACCAAGAATCAGATATAAATCTAGAAGAAAGGGAGGGGGTAAAAGATGGATCAAAAGAAGAAATGTTAGAAGAAAATAAAGAAGAAGAGTTAGGAAATGAAGAAGCCAAAAAAGATCTTTCTTTAATTGGTAAAAAGTTTACCCTCTCTTCTCTTAATGGAGAAAAAATAACCAATGTAGCAGGAGTATATACACTTTCTTTTGAAGAAGATATTCTTTATGCAAAGCTTTGCAACAATATGAATGGTAAATATACTTTGGAGTCAAACACTTTAAAAGCCCCTGCTCTTATGAGTACTCTTATGTATTGTATGGAACCTAAAGGACTTATGGATGCAGAAGATACTTTTAGCGCTATTTTAAGTGAAGGAGCCGAAATTTCTTTTGAAGCAAATACTCTTACTTTAAAAGGAGATAAAGGTACTTTAGTATTCTCTATTCAATAATTAAGAATATGAAAAATTTTGTTGCTATATCTGGTAGCTTAAGAAAAGATTCATACAATACTCTTTTATTAAAAGAAATAGCTACTTTTGACTCTAATATAAATATCGAGATCTTAAATATAGAAAATATTCCTATACTCAATCAAGATATTAATGATGAAAATGTTTTTAAAAATATAGAAGAATTAAAAAATAAAATAAGAAATTCTGATGGAGTGATTATTTCTACTCCGGAATACAATAGATCTATACCAGGAGGCTTAAAAAATACCTTGGATTGGCTTTCTCAACCTTTCTCGGAAAATGTATTTATCAAGAAACCTGTCATGATTATTGGGGCTTCTATGGGTCCATTAGGGACTGCTTTAGCTCAATATGAATTAAGACATATTTTAGCTTTTCTTGGAGCAAATATAATGCCTGGACCAGAATTTTTTTCTACTCTAGATAATACTAAAGTGGAAAATAATAATCTTGTAGATGAAGAAATAAAATCTCGCCTAAAAACTACTTTTAGTAAATTTTTAGAATTTACTAAATAAGATTAAAAATTTCTAAAAACAAAACCGCTAAATTGCGGTTTTGTTTTATTTTTTAGCATCCAAATCTTTATCTTTTTTTGGTTTCTTTTTTTCTTTTCTTTCTCTAAAATTTCCTTTTGCCATAAACTTTTACTTTTATTATATTATTATTATAACATATATTTACTATTATATTATTCACAAGCTTTTGCTAAAGAATACCCTGCCCTTTTAGCTGCCTCTTCTGATTGAAAGAAAATTTTATTTTCTTCTTTTATAGTTGATTTGCAATTATAAAAATAATATTTAGTACCTCTTTTTGAAGCATAAATAAAATATTTATTTTGCTCTTCTAGAGCCTGAAAAGATACACTAGTTGGTATATATTCTAATATTCTAGCCTCTTTTTCTAAATGAATAGCATAAGTTTTAATACTCAAAAAAAATATACTTATAGAAAAAGTTAAAACAATAGATAGTATTCCTGCCCCCTTTAACTCTATATTGATTTTTTTTAGAGTTTCTGTTATACTTTTATCCATATTTTAATAAATTACTAATAATTATACACCAAAAATATGGCAACAAGAAAAGCAGCCGGAACAGCTAAAAATCTAAGAGATAGTAATCCTAAGTATTTAGGCCTTAAAAAAGGTTCTGGAGAAGCTGTAAAAGCTGGAAATATTCTCATAAGACAAAGAGGTACCAAATACATAGCTGGCAAAAATGTAGGTATGGGAAAAGATCATACTCTATATGCTCTTAAAGATGGAGTACTTACTTTTATCGATAAAAGACAAGTCAAATTTGATAATTCTACAGCTAAAAAGAAAGTAGTAAATGTTTTATAATTTTACTTTTCTTATTAAAAACCCTTTCTTTTTTGAAAGGGTTTTTATTATGCTATTAATACTTTTATTTTTTTAGAAATATCTTTATCTTTTATTATTATTTCATATTCTCCTATTTTTTTGAGTGGATCTTTTCCTAAGACTATTTGATCTGGATTTAAAGATATTTTTATTTTTTCAAATATTTCTTCAGCTATATCACTTTCTCTTATTTGAGAAAAAAGGTTTCCTTTTTCATCTTTTTTATGTTTAGTAAGCTTTAAAAATCCTGCACTTTCACCATTTAAAACTTCTTGCAAATTTTCTATAGCTTTCAAAAAAAGATTTTTATCCATTTCTTCTTTTATTTTTTTATTTTGTTTATCTAATTCTATTTTTTTAATAGCTTTAGGAGTAGCTATTATGGCTTGTTTTTTAGGAATAAGTACATTTACAGCAAAACCATCAGCCACTTCTTTTATCTCTCCAATTTTTCCATGTTTGGCTACATTTTGAATAAATATCACTTTCATATTTTTACTTTTTTAAATCTCTAATAATTTCTATAGCTTTTTCTAATTGAGTATCTATTATTTCTCCCTTGCTATCTAATTCCAAATAACTAGAACTGGTAGCTACTATATCTGGCTCAATACCATTTTCTGAAATATTTACCCCACTAGGTGTATACCATTTAGAAATAGTAAGTTTAAGGTCAGATCCATCTGAAAGCTTTATTAGCTGTTGTACACTTCCTTTACCAAAAGATCTTTCTCCTACTATTACAGCTTTTTCATTATCTTTTAAAGCACCAGCCAAAATTTCTGAAGCAGAAGCCGATCCACCATCAATAAGGACGACCAAGTCTAAATCATAATCTCTAAAATAATCAAAACCTTTAGAATATGTATCTTTATCGGCTACTTTTTTACCTCCTTTTTCTATTACTATTGGCTTATCTTTAGCCAAGAAAAAAGAAGCTATATTTACAGCGGATTCCAAATATCCTCCACCATTTCCTCTTATATCTATTATAAGTTTATCAGCTCCAGAAACTGCAAACTTCTGCAAAGCTTCTTCAAAGAGAATTCCAGATGTTTCTGTAAAAGAATATAAATGAATAATATACACATCATCTCTTTGTTCTGTATCCAAAACAGGAGCTATTATTTCTTTTCTAATAATAGAAATCTCAGATATATTTAAGGCTTCTTTATGCAAAACTTCTAATACTACTTCGGTATCTATTTCTCCTCTTATACGGCTTACTATTTCTTCTACAGATTTATCTTGTACATATTCACCATTTACTGAAATAATAATATCACCAGACAAAAGTCCACTTTTTTCAGCAGGAGTATCTTTTAAAACTGATTGTATTACAGGATTACCATCTTTATGACTTATAGTAGCTCCTATACCTCCAAAACTACCTTTCATATCTTCTTCAAACATTTTAGACTCTTCTGGATCAAAAAATACTGTATAAGGATCTCCATAAGCTTCTACATATCCACGGATAAGGCCGTAGGACAATTCTTTTTCTGTAGGTAAAGTAGAAGAAGCTTTCCAAGATATAAAACTAGTATCAAGATAAGATCTTACTTCTTCTAATACTCCGGGTATCACTATAGGAGTCTTGGAAGCAGAAGCTTTAAAAGAAAAGCCAGAATCAAAAATAGTGTTAAATTTAAAGCCTGCCCAAAAAGATACTATTACTAAAATAGTAATAGAAACTCTAAACAAAATAGCCTTTTTATTTGTTTTTTTAAGTTTTTTCATATAAATAATTTACTTTTAGAGTATATCACACCGACCTCTCTTTTTAATTTTTATCTTAAAAATATGTTAATATTATAAAAAGCTATGCCAAAAATATATTTTTATAATACCCTAAGCAGAGAAAAAGAAATTTTTACACCTATTAATGAAAAAGAAGTCCTTATTTATTCTTGTGGGCCTACTGTATATCATTATGCTCATATAGGAAATCTAAGATCTTTTATTTTTGCAGATATTTTAAACAATACTTTAAGAGAAGCAGGATACAAAGTAAAACATCAAATCAATATCACCGATGTAGGACATCTTATTTCTGATGACGATGAAGGAGAAGATAAAATGGAAAAAGGTGCCAAAAGAGAAGGAAAATCTGTCTGGGAAATAGCAGAATTTTATACTAAAGCTTTTTTTCAAGATTTAGATGATTTAAAAATAAATAGAGACAAATTTATCTGGACCAAAGCTACCGACTATATAGCAGAACAAATAGAAATGGTAAAAATATTAGAAGAAAAAGGCTACACTTATAAAACTAGTGATGGCATTTATTTTGATACTAGCAAATTTAAAAAATATACAGAATTAGCCAAAATAGATATAGAAGGTCTTGAAAAAGGTAAAAGAATAGCAGATGAAAACAATGAAAAGAAAAATAAAACAGATTTTGCTCTTTGGAAATTTTCTCCTATTCATGAAAAAAGACAAATGGAGTGGCAATCTCCTTGGGGAATTGGTTTTCCTGGTTGGCATATAGAGTGTAGCTCTATGAGTAGAGCAAAGCTAGGTAATAATTTAGACATTCATACAGGAGGAATAGATCTTATACCTGTTCATCATACAAATGAAATAGCTCAAAGTGAATGTGCAAATGATGATGGTAAAAGATTTGTAAACTATTGGCTACATACCAACTTTTTAAATATTAAAGAAAATGGAAAAGATTTAAAAATGAGTAAAAGTTCTGGAGATTTTTTAAGATTAGAAAATATTAAAGAAAAAAATATTTCTCCTATTGCTTATAAATATTTACTTTTAATGACTCATTATAGAAAAGAATTAAAATTTTCTTTTGACTCTTTAGAAGCTGCAAATAGTGCTTATTTGAAACTCAAAAAAAAGTTTAATACTTTAGCAGAAAATGTAGACAATGAAATTGTTTTAGACAATTATTCTCCTAAAGGAGAAAAATATAAAGAAGATTTTCTTAAAAGTATATATGACGATTTAAACACTTCTATAGCTTTATCTAAAGTCTGGACTCTATTAAGCGACAAAGAAGTAAAAGATATTGAAAAACACTCTCTTTTAGTATATTTTGATAAATTTTTAGGATTAAATTTATTAGAAGACTCTTTGCAAAATTAGGGCTTAAAAGTTTTCCACAAACTATCCCCTAAAAAAATAGTTTACAATGGATTTTTGCTAGCAGCAATAGCCAGGGTTTTGTTATACTTTCTATATTATTAATCTACTAATCTTCTTCTCTTATTATGCTTACCCCAAAGGATTTAGCCAAACAAAATAGTCAAAACAATAGAAAGCCAAGAAATAAAAATGACTATTCAGAAAGAGCTTTCAAAAATAAAAATATTCTCTCACCTTTTGATGAGCTTTCTAGTCTTCGTATACCTCCTCAAGATTTAGAAACAGAAAAAGCTCTCCTTGGTGCAATACTTTTGGTGCCAGACTCTTATTTTGAAATAGCCCATCTATTAGATAGGCAAGATTTTTATTCTGAAAAACATAGAATTATTTTTGATACCATTTCTGAGCTTACCAATAAAAAAGAGCCAGTAGATTTGCTTACTGTATCAGCCAAGCTAAGAGAAAAAAAAGAATTAGATCAAGTAGGTGGATCAAATTATCTTTCAAATCTTTTAGGACTTGTAGGCTCTGCAGCAAATATTGCTTATTATGCAGAAATTATAAAAAAGAAATCTGTATTAAGAAGGCTTATAGTAGCTAGCTCTCATATAGGAGAAACAGCCTACAATGAAGAAGATGAACTCGAAAATATTTTAGAAGAAGCAGAAAGAAAAATATTTGAAATTACTTCAGACGGAGATGCTAATTCTGAAGTAGTCGCTATAAAAGACCTTGGAGAAGAAACTATTTCTCGCTTTATACATTTAGCAGAAAATCAAAATGAAGTAAGAGGTGTACCTAGCGGTTTTAAAGATTTAGATAACAAGCTTTCTGGTTTTCAAAAGTCAGACCTTATTATTTTAGCTGCTAGACCTTCTGTCGGTAAGACATCTTTAGCTTTAGACCTAGCTAGAAATGCAGCTATTAAAAGCAATGTCCCTACTGTTATATTTTCCTTAGAAATGAGTAAGCAGCAGCTAGTAGACCGTATGCTTTCTGCAGAAGCTCAAGTAGATGGATGGAAGCTCCGTACAGGAAAGCTTAATATGGATGAAGAAATAGCTCGCTTGCAAGAAGGAATGCATAAGCTTATGCAAGCTCCTATTTTTATAGATGACAAACCAGCCAATACTGCCATGAATATGCGAAGTGTTCTCCGAAAGCTAAATCATGACAAACCTGTTGGTCTTGTAATTATAGACTATTTGCAACTTATGGACACCAGCAAAAGCTATGACAATATGGTAAATCAAGTAACAGAAATTTCCAGATCTCTAAAAGGTTTAGCTAAAGAATTCAATGTGCCCGTTATAGCACTTTCTCAACTTTCTCGTGCTGTAGAATCTAGAGGAGGAAGACCAAGGCTTTCAGACCTTAGAGATTCTGGATCTATAGAGCAAGATGCCGATGTAGTGATGTTTATTCACAGAGAAGACAAATATGGAGATGGTGCAGAAGAAGATAAAAAAAATATTATAGAAATCTTAATAGAAAAACATCGAAATGGTCCAACAGGTAAAGTAGAGCTTTACTTTGACAATAAAAAGACTTCTTTCTTATCTATTGAGAAAAATGAATTTGGAGATTTTGAAATGCCAAATATTGACATAGTTTCAGATTTTTAAAAATAAAAATACCTTTTAGTTAATAACTAATAGGTATTTTGAAGGTATTATATCCCTTATTATATCATATCACTATTAATATACCTTGTCAAGTCTATTTTAAAGAGTTTTTTTGATATATTATTTTAATAATTATGAATCCACAAGATAAACTACACGAATTATTTTTAAAATTTCCAGGTATTGGTCCAAAACAGGCTTCTCGCTTTGTATATTTTTTAATGCGTGAAAAAAATAACTATAAGCAAGAGCTAGCCAAAAATATAGAAGCTCTAAAAGACTCTGCCAATATTTGTGAAAAATGCCTTAGAATATTTAGTAAAAATGGAGAGAAAACAAATCTTTGTAGTATTTGTTCTAATAAAATGCGAGACAATAAATCTCTAATGGTAGTAATCAAAGAGCTAGATATAGATGCTATAGAAAGAACTCATTTTTATAATGGTAAATATTTTATTTTAGGAAATATACTCCCCTTTTTAACAGAAAAGCCAAGTGAAATTATTAATATTAGAGAATTGGTAAATCTAATACATAGCAATCTTTCAGAAAAAGAAAATCTAGAAGACAAAATTGAAGAAATTATTTTAGCTATACCAGCTACAGATGAAGGAGAAAACACTATAAACTATATTAAAAAAACTCTTTCTCAAATAGTAGGAATAGATAAAATAAAAATCTCTACTTTGGCTAGAGGTTTGTCTAGCAATCTAGATATAGAATATGTAGACAAAAGCACTTTTAAAGAAGCATTTCTTAGTAGAAAATAAAAGCTCCAAAACTGGAGCTTTTATTTAATAATTTTCTTTAAATATTAGAAAGATAAAACTTTAATCTGAAAATATGGTTGTCTGTGGCCGTATTTTTTATAATAGTTAGACTTAGCTTTATATTTAATTACATCTATAGTTTTATTTTTACCAATATCTACTATTTCAGCTTCTATAGCTGCTCCAGAAATATATGGAGCTCCTATTTGTACATTCTCTCCTTTAGAAATTAATAATACATTTTCAAAAGAAAGCTTGTCTCCCACTTTGTATTCTCCAATGATTTTTTCGATTTTTATTTTAGATCCTTCGGTTACTTTATATTGCTTTCCTCCAGTTTCTAACACTGCAAAATTAGTCATATTTTTAAGTATATTTATAAATATTAAAGCTTTTTAATAGCACTATATTAGCACAAATAACCCCCTTTTGCAACTAATCTTCTTCTTTTACCACTTTATCTAATAAAAGCGGGTCTATTTTCATTTCTAAGGATCCATCTGTAATTTGATAAATATCTTTATCTATTTTCTTTAATTCTTTATAAGAGGCATTGTAGTGGTTTACTGTGGTATTTAAAGAGTTGCCAAGTTTTTGTATAAGCTCTTCATATTTTTGTAAATGTTTACCAAGAACTTCCATTTTCTTTTTTATTTCTTTAGTGTTTTGCTCTATTTGACTGTCTTTTAAGCCAGATATTACTAAATGCAAATAAGCTAAAATAGAAGTCGGAGAAACAAAAATAACTTTTTGCTCTTGTGCAAAATCTAAAAGTTTTTGAGTATTTATTTTAAGTTCTCCACTTTCTCCAGCATTCAAATCATAATATATAGCTTCGCTAGGTATAAACATAAAAGCAAAAGGTAACGTATTTTCTGTAATTTCGTCTATATATTTACTAGTTTCTTCCACTCTTTTTTTAATATCTTTTTTAAATTCTTCAGCAAAATATTTTTTATCATCATCTTGCCCTGTGTCCAAAGTTCTTCTATAATTGTCCATAGAAAATTTAGAATCTATGGGCAAGATTTTATCTTTAATATAAATCACAGCATCTACCATTTCTCCAGATTTATATTTATATTGCATTTCAAATACACCTTTTGGTAAAAAATTTGAAAGTATAAGCTCTAAAGAGCTCTCTCCCCAATTTCCTCGGAGCTTTTGATTAGAGAGTACTTTTTCTAAATTGGTAAGCTGTTCTGTCATACTAGCCACCTGTCTACTTCCTTCTTTTACTTCTACCACACTTTCATTTACTTTAGAAAGATGTTCTTGTATATCTTTAATAAGTTTTTGAGAAGATTCAAATTGATATTTTACATTTTCATTCATATCTTTTTGACCAGTATAAATTTTTTGATCAAGCTCTCTTCTTGTTTCTCTTATATCTGTCCGCAAATCATCTTTTAAAGATTTTAAAGTTTCAGAAAAAATAGCAAAATCTTCTTTACTATCTCTATCTTTTACTTTTTTATTAAAAGAAATCACTAATAAAGTAAGCACAAAAAGCACTATCAATACTATGACTATTCCTATTATTAATACTGTATCCATATTTTGTCATTATATCATAAGAGCTAGATTTATTTTTCTATTTTCTACTCATATTTAACCCTAAAATTGCTAGTATTTTTCTAAATCAAATTATGTTATAATTTATAAGTAAATTTTAAATAAAACTATGCAAGAAAAAATAAAAAGTGAACTCAAGCAAGCTATGCTTGCCAAAAATACAGACAGAATAAGCACAATTCGTATGATGTCTGCCGCTCTCACTAATGAGCTTATATATTTACAAAAGTCTCCTACTGATACTTTATCTGATGAGGAAGTTATAAAAGTTTTAAAAAGAGAGGCAAAAAAAAGAAAAGATGCTATAGAGCAATTTGTTTCAGCTGGTAGAGCAGAGCTTGCCGAAGGAGAAGAAATAGAGCTAACTATTATAGAAGAATTTTTACCAGAACAAATGTCTAGAGAAGAAATACAATCCAAAATAGCAGCCAAATTGAAAACAGAAACTATAGACCCTAGCAAAAAAGGTCAATTTATCGGAGCTATGCTTAAAGAGCTTGGAGATTCTGCAGATGGAGCTTTAGTGAAAGAAATAGTAGACGAATTACTTAAATAATATTACTCATGCTTGAAAGATTCAATTTTTCTAGAAAAAAAGAATTATCCAATAAGCCAAATAATTTAGAACCTAGTCCTAAAGATATTCTTAAAAAATATCCTCCTTTTTATACAGCCCTCGAAATAGTAAATGAAGAATTGCCTAATGCTAAAAAAGAAGAAAAAGAAGCTCTAAGAGAGCTTTTAGAGGAAATGATAGCTAAAAAAGTAGATGAAAAGCAAAAGAAAGAAGAAGAAAATCAAATAGAAAAATTAAATTATCTTGCAAGCCTAGAAAAAGATAAAGAAATTTCAAATCTAATAAAAATTCTCTCAAAAAAAGAAGCTCAGATATTTAAAAATAAAGAAGAAATTCTCCTTTTTATTAAAAAAAGTAAAAAATTTACTCCAGAATTTATAGAAAATAGCAGACTCGAATTTCTTTATAAAGATAACAACTATCTCAAAAAAGATAATAAAGTCTGGTGGATAGATTTTACCGCTATTACTTTATCATTAGAATATTTAAAAGAATTAGGAATAGATAACCCTACCAAAGCCAAGAAAAAAGCTATTAAAAATATATTCAAAAAAGTCTATTATTCTAAATTAGAAGAAAAAGATAAGGACGATTTTAAAAAATCTTTAGGACCTATTAGAAATTTTTATGAGCCTTTGCATAAGCAAAATTTAGAAGATGAAGAGGAATAATAAAATGAAGAATAAAGTTATTTAATATTTATTTTAGTTATCAATAACCCTTCTACATTAGAAAAGTCTGGCCAAATGACCATATAGCCAGCCCCTTTATAGTCTGTATTTTTATTCATAAAATTTTCTTCAGGGTTAAAAGCTAATTCAAATTCTAAATAATTGCTATCTCTTTTACTTATACTTTTATAATTATCTAATTTAAATATTTTCTCTCCTTGATCATTATAAAATATTATAGTCAAAAATCTGTCAGCATTGGTCAAATATCCTATACTAATATCTCCTTTTATTATATCTCCTATATAAATATCATTTACAGCTTCCGACATTACCATTCTTTGTCCAAAATAAAAATTTTTAGCAGTAGTACTATTGGTAGAATTTGGGGAAATATAATATCCTTCAGGTTTTAATTTTGAAATATCTATATATTTGGATTCTACCCAATATAACTCTGTTTCTTGACCAGATTGATTATATATGCCATAAAGTGATTCTACTGTTTGTCCTCTATTATTTTGCTCTTCTCCGAAATATCCTAAAACTACTTGCTGATTTTTATCTCTTTTATTTTCTTCTGGATTTTCATTTTCATCATCTAATTCAAATCCTTCTTCTCCTTTAAAATTTAGATCAGGAATAATACTTAGTTTTGGTATATTGAAAAACATATTATAAATTTTAGTTCGAAAAGATGTTTTTTCTTTTTCTATTACTATTATCTCTCCATCTTCTCCTTCTATAATTTGATTTTCTGCTACATTATTTCTATTTGAATATCTAAAAACTTCAGGAAACATAAAATTTAAAAAAAGTAAAGCAAGCCAAAAGAGCCCTACTATTAATAATATTTTCCACCCCCTTCTCCACATCAATTTAAAAAAGTTTTTCATAATAATATCATTATAACATTTAGTATTAATTTCTTGGTGGAGCTACTGGAGTCCTTAAACCAGCACATGTATTACTAGACCAAAGCCCTATATAATTTTCTCTAGCATATTTTTCTAGCCATTCAAATTCTTCTTTGTATTTATAAGGAAGCTTGTAGGTATATTGAAAAGCATAACCCTCTTTTACCATTTCTCTATTTAACATAGTTATATTTTTAATAGCAATACCAGAATCTTTTATATAAACATAAGCCAAAAGTCTATTGTATACATCAAACTCTCCTTGGGTCGGATCTATTTCTATTGCTGCTACTTTATTTTGTGCTATCTTTTTTAAATATTTATTAGCTTCTTCTCCATAGCATTCTACTGGCTTTCTAGGATCTACAGTTTCTGGAGTATCTATACCTATTAGCCTTACACTAACTTCTTTTTTATCTGTCCCTAATATATATCCCCCATCTTGCCTTTTTATTTTTACAGTATCTCCATCTACTACTTTTGATATTTTATATTCAAAATTCAAATTTCCTAAAAATTCTTTTTCAAGAAACTCTTGTTTATCTTTTGATGTTAGTTTTAACCAACCATTTTTAATCAAAATCTGCCGAGTCTCTAAAACAATAGTAAAAAATACAGCTATAAAGATAATAAGAAAAACTATTCTAGCAATATTTTTTGCTGGTTGAGACAAACTAGATAAAGACATATTTATTTTCTAACTATTAGCCAAATAGCTGCTACTCCTAGTACACAATAGACTATAGCAGGCAAATGTATATAATAAGCAGAAAGTAAACTGATAAAATTTAAATCTTTTTTTAAAAAAATACCAAGGCCTACTAATCCCCAATTTAATCCTCCTATTATTAATAATACTCTAGCAAATCCGTACATATATAAATTTAGTCATTATGTGTGCCTTTGTTTTTTAGATATTCATCAAGCAATGCCACTTCTTCTTCTACTATTTGCTCCCATTCTTTTTCTATATCATCACTTTCCAAAGCTCTAAGCTTGGCTTTAAAATTTATATAAAGAGGATATATAAGCTCAGGATCTTCTTTCAAAATCTCTATAAATTGTACTTTATCTTCATCCGGCAAATATTGTAAACCATCAAAAAAAGCCCTTGTCTCATCAAAAGAGAGATTAGACTTATATAAAATATTCTTTATTTCTAGATTTAAATCTTTTTCTTCTTGCTCATTTGGCATACTTTTTATAGTTTTATAATATCACAATAAATCAGAATCTTAATACTTTATCCACAAAGTGTTAAGATTGTCAAATTTAGTTATTTTCCTCTCTTAAATTTTTTGAATAAAAAGTAGCTCTATCTATTAGAGAAAAAACTTCTTTATGTTTTGGATTAAAACTATTTCGTAAATCTTTTAGTGTATTTTGCAAAGCAAGTATCTTTTTTTCTATAAAATCTTTTCTTTCTACTCCCACTACCCCCTTTGGTAAAAACTCTTTTGAGTCTCTTTTACTTTCTAAATTGTTGCCCGCTGGATTTTCTTTGTTGAATGTCATAGTCGTTAATTCTTTAAGATAATTATAAAAAAAACTAATAATAAAAAACTCACACTAAACTTTCTATCTATTATACTCTAAAACAAAAATATAAATCAACTAGAAATTTATTATTTATATGGCAGAATATTAATTTAAAAGTTATCCACAGCTAAAGCTTGCATTATTTTTTAGGTCATGCTATATTGTATCTGTTGTGGTACTTGTACTACAACATTGTAGGAACTCTGGCTTCGGTCAGAGTTTTTACTTTATACACTGTTTTAATATATAAAATTGAAAACCAAAGCTTTTTGTGATATATTTTATCTATTGCCAGGTCGTCTAATGGTAGGACAGCAGCCTTTGAAGCTGTTAATCTTGGTTCGATTCCAGGTCTGGCAGCCAAAATTAAATCTATGCTTTTTATATATTTATTTATAATAGCCTATACTCTTTCTTATTTATTTTTAACTTATATTTGGCAATATTTCTTTAAAGCTAAAAATGCAAAGCTTCATCATCCGAAAACCAGCTCGGCTCTTATTATTATTCTTTTTGGAGCTTTATCTTTTTTAATAGTAAAGATTATCCCTGATACTGAACTTGCAAATAGGTTTCAACATGCCATAGCAGGAGCTTTTTTAGGCATGATGTTTTCTTATTTATCTTTTAAAGATAGTAAAGTTTCTCTCGACAAGCTTTCTTTATTTATTCTTTCAGCTTTTCTTGTAAGTTTTCTTGGAGTATTAAATGAAATTTTTGAATTTTTAATGCAAATTTCTACAAATCTTACTTTTGCTGATTCTGATTATGATACTTGGCTAGACCTTTCTTCCAATCTATTTGGTATAATATTAGGAAGTGTGTTTATACTTTTTGATGAGAAAATACCCTTTAAAATTAAAAAAGAATAAAATGAATAATAAAAAGAAATCTTTTAAAATATATAAAGTAATAATTTACTCTTTTTCTATTTTTCTTTTTATTTTATTTGCCTATTTTGTATCTTTAGCTTTTACAAATAACAGCTATCTTCAAAACAAAATCAATTCTTCTTATTTTCAAAAAGAAGAAGAATTAAAAAAAGAATATTATTCTGATAATTATTTTATTGAAGAATTAGAAAATCTAGAAGAAGTGGAAGTAAAAGAAGAAATAGAAGTAAAAGAAGAAATAAAAAACTCTTTAACCAGCAATCCATCTTCTCTTTCCGATTATATTTTGAAAGAAGGAAAATATGTAGAAGTTATAGAAAGCTGTGACCCATATTTTGGAGGAGAATGTGTAAGAGCTAGAGCCTGCCCTAGCACCGCTTGCCCTGTAGTCACTAGCCTCCGAAATGGTATGGTCTTAAAAGCTACAGGAGAGACTATAGAGTCAGAAGGTATAACTTGGCATCATATAGTATTTGATGAATGGGTAAGATATTCTGATAGATTAGCAAGTGAGTGGTATGTCTCTAGTGACTATTTAAAAGAAATAGATTCTTATCGTATAAGATATACCGAAGAAGCTAAAGTGGAAAATCTTACAGATAAAAAAATAGTTATAAGTAGAAATGAGCAAAAGCTTTATGCTTATAATGGAGAAGAGCTTTTTATGGAAATACTTATCTCTACAGGATTAGACGATTTACCTACACCAAGAGGTACCTTTAATATTTTTGAAAAAACTCCAAGCCGATATATGCAAGGGCCTTTACCAGGTATTTCTGGACAATATTATGATCTTCCAGGAGTATCTTGGGTAATGTATTTTACTTATCAAGGCGGAGCTATACACGGAGCATATTGGCATGACAATTTTGGCCATCAATGGTCTCACGGCTGTGTAAATCTTACTCCAGAAGATGCTGAAAAGCTCTACAACTGGGCAGATCTTGGAACTACAGTCATAGTGCGAGATTAAATAATAATCTAAATAAAAAAGCTTGTATTTCTACAAGCTTTTTTTTCTTTTAATAACTTTTTTAAACCAAAGAATAAATCTTTCTGACATTTTTAAAGAAAAGAAAGTTAATTCTTTTGAAGCTATAAACAAAAAAGTAAAACAAAATCCTAAAAATACCGACAAGAATAGCCCTACACTAGTAAACAAACTTAAACTAAGTCCTACAACCATTCCTAAAATAAAACCAGGTAAAAGTTTATAAAAAATATTTCTTTTTAGATTTTTTTCTTTTTTGTATAAAAAGAAATTAAAAATTAAAATTAAAGATAAAATTTCTGTAAGTCCTACTATCCAGCCCAAAAGATAGATAAATACTATTCCCAAAAAAGCAGCTAAAATAGAATATTCCCAATATTCTTTGAATATTTCTTTTTCTTTTTCTTTTTTAAAATATTTATTAAGTATTAAATATAAATAATAAAATAAAGGTATAGTAAAAGAGTCTATAATTCTTGGAAAATACTTTCTATAAGATATAGTCCAAGAAATACCATAGAAATATTTAGTAATATTTCTAAGCAGCAAAAAATCTTGTTTTTGAGGTAAAAAAATACCAAAATCATTATAAACAAGACTCAACACTAAAGTATGGATAATAAAAGCCAAAAGAGAGACTCTTATCCAAAAATTAATTTCTTTTTTTGTTAAAGTGCTCATTTTTAAAAAATTTAAAAATTTATATACTAAAAGTATACTAGCAAATGAAGCTAATTTAGTCAAAACAAAATTATATAATAAAAACTCCCCTTTTTTGAAAAAAGGAGAGCATATTCTTCCAATTATAATATATCACAAGGCATTTTAAAAGTCAAGTGTTTTTGGTATTAAAATTTTAAAAAAAGATTTGTCTTTCTAATCAAGACAAATCTTTTTCTCATTAATCTAATGGAAATCTTATATCTTTGGCTCGCAACCAGTAAATAAACTTTCTCCAAAACTTTTTTGTAAATATAAAAGAAATTAAAAGAACTAATAAATTTACCAAAAAAACTAAAGATCCTACCTTCACTCCACCATATGAAGGGTAAACCGCTATACTAGTAGCGACACCAAGAATATAGCTAAATAAAGCAACTCTTAATAATATTTGGCTTCTTTCTTTTATAAAAATAGAAAAAAGAGTTAGAAGCAATATTAATAATAAATATATAATTAGCTCTTCTAAAATAGGAATTTTTAAATATTTAGAATAAAGGCTAGCCCCTATTCCTCCTATAAAAAACATAATTAAAACTGCATTATAACCTTCTTCATCTCTTAATCTCTTATAAAGAAGTAAAAGAATAAAGGAGGCTATAGGCAAAGTAGCTATACTCCAGACTTTAGAAGGAAGCAACAAACCTCTTTCCTTTGGTAAAAAAGAAAAAAGCTTGTATACACCACTATTTTCTCTTATTAAAAGAAAACTTTCTCTATAAGAAGAAAATATCCACCAATCATAGACAAATCCTAATACCAAAAAATGTATTAGTACAAGTATAAGGCTAGCTCTAGCCCAAGAATACCACTCTCTTTGATCATCTGTGGCTCTTCTAAAAGACTTTTTATAATTTCTCATTTTTTAATATTTTTAAAGTTCGTATTTCTTATTAGAAATTATCAAAAATAAAGTGTTTTGTCAATGGCTGCCCGGCAAGGAATCGAACCTCGATTAACAGTGCCAGAAACTGCTGTCCTACCTTTAGACGACCGGGCAAAATTTTATTTATTATACATTATTTTACTAAAACTTTAAATTATTTATTTTTTATATCATGATATAATTATTTTTATGGAAATACAAAATCAAGAAATAAAAAAAGAAGAAGAGCAAATTATAAATGAAAATTCTCCTCTTTCTGAAACAGAAAAACTATTAGAAATAGTAGAAGCCAAAATTGTAGAAAAAAAATATTCAAATCTAAAAAAGTCTCTGATTATTATTTTTATTATTACAATACTATTAATTTTCTTTCTTATTTTAGCTTATAGCAATGGAGCAAATCTTCTTAAAAGCTAAATCCCTTCTTCTTTTAAATCTTCTATTATCTTTTCTACTTTTTTAGAAAGGTTTTTTGGTATTTCAATATTTACTTTTACTAATATATCTCCTCTTTCTTTTTTATTGTGTAAATTTGGCACTCCCTTTCCTTTTATTTTTAATATTTCATTTGGAGATACACCTTTTGGTATATCTAGCTCTACTATTCCATCCAGGCTTTCTATTTTATATTTTGCTCCAAGCAAGGCATCTGTTAGTTTTATATTTTGAGTTATGACTAAGTCATTGCCTTCCCTTTTCCAAACTTTATGTGGCTTTACTAATACTGTCACATATAGGTCTCCAGTTTTACCATCTGCTATAGCCTCTCCCATTTCAGAGATTTTTATAACTTCTCTATTTTTAATCCCAGCTGGAATATTTATTTTAATATCTTCTTTTGTATTCAAGACTCCAGCTCCGCGGCAAGTCTCACATTTTTCTTTAGGTGTTTCTCCGGAGCCATGGCATTCATCACATGTTTTAATAGATTCTATAGCTCCAAAAATAGATCTTTTTACTTCTTTTATTTTTCCAGAGCCACTACACTTTTTACAAGTTTCCATTTTGGTACCAGGTTTTGCTCTACTTCCTTTACATGTTTTACATTTTGACATTTTAGAAATTAAGACATTTTTTTCTACTCCAAATACAGCTTCTTCAAAGCTTATCTCTATTTCCATAGACATATCTCGCCCCTTTTTTACTCTACTACCTCCACCAAATCCGCCACCAAATATATCTCCAAATATGTCACCCAGATCAAATTCCATATTATGAAAATCACTTCCAGAAAATCCAGAAAAATCAAATCCGCCAAATCCGCCACCCTGCCCAAATGGTCCTGCTCCACCAGCTCCAGCACCGCCAGGAAAGGTTTGTCCAAAAGTATCGTATTGTTTTCTCTTTTCATCATTAGAGAGAGTCTGATAGGCTTCGTTTATTTCTTTAAATTTAGCCTCGTCGCCGCCTTTTTTGTCTGGATGATACTTTGCAGCCAGTTTGTAAAAGGCCTTCTTTATTTCGTCTTTTGAGGCCTTTTTATCTATATCTAAAATTTTATAATAATCTTTTTGTGACATATGATTTATTAAAATCTTTAGCAAGTAGAAAATATATACTTTCTACTTAAAAAAACTTTAATTAGATTTGTGTACTATTATTTTCCCCTTCACTTTCTCCACCTTCTTTTTCATCACTCTCTTTATGTTCATGATCAAAAGTTTCGTTATTTAGATCTGGGTTTTCTGTAGACACAGGGTCTTCTCCACTAGCTTTCATAGCTTCACCTATTTTCATCATAGATTCGGTAAGCTCTTCGGTAGCTTTCTTTATATCTTCAAGACTAGAATCTGGATTGTTTTTAATAGAGTTTAAATTAATTCTTTTTTCTGTAATATCATTTTTGATTTCATCAGAGATTTTTCCTTCCGCATCTTTTAATGCTTTTTCTGCAGTATGTATAGTCTGGTCTGCAAAGTTTTTTGCTTCGACTAATTCCATTTTCTTTTTATCTGCTTCAGCATTAGCTTCTGCTTCATTTTGCATTCTTTTTACATCTTCATCACTAAGGCCAGAGCTTGCTTCTATTCTTATAGATTGCTCTTTTCCTGAAGTTTTATCTTTTGCTTTTACATTGAGTATTCCATTTGCATCTATATCAAAGACAACTTCTACTTGTGGTACTCCTCTTGGAGCTGGAGGGATACCATCCAAAATAAATTTTCCTAAAGATTTATTATCTGTCGCAAGTGGCCTTTCACCTTGCACAATATGAATCTCTACTGAAGTCTGGCTATCTACTGCTGTAGAAAAGACTTGTGAGGCTTGGGTAGGAATAGTAGTATTTTTCTCTACAAGCTTAGTAGAAACTCCACCAAGAGTTTCTATACCTAAAGATAAAGGTATAACATCTAAAAGTAAAACATCTTTTACATCTCCTTGAAGTACTCCTGCCTGGACGGCTGCACCCATAGCTACCACTTCATCTGGATTTATATTTCTATTTGGATCTTTTCCAAAAAGGTTTTTAACTGCTTCCGCTACCATCGGCATTCTGGTCTGCCCGCCAACTAAAATAATGTCATGAATTTCTTCCTTTTTAAAAGGAGAATTTTCTAAAGCTTTTTTAGTAATTTCTATTGTTCTTTCTACAAAAGGTCTAGCAATCTTTTCAAGCTCTGCTCTTGAGAGATTCATTTGAAAGTTTTTTGGACCATTATCATCTGCTGCCAAAAACGGTAAAAAGATTTCAGCTACAGATTGAGAAGAAAGCTCATGCTTTGCTTTTTCTGCTGCTTCATCTATTCTTTGCAAAGCAAGAGTATCTTTAGAAACATCTATACCAGTTTCATCTTTAAATTTGTCTATTATCATTTTCATGACTTCATGGTCTATATCTCTTCCTCCAAGATGCGAATCTCCTTCTACAGATTTTACTTCTACCACTCCATCTCCTACCTCTAATATAGAAATATCAAAAGTACCTCCACCAAAGTCATATACTGCCAATTTTTCATTTTTATTGGTATTAAATCCATAAGCAAGAGCTGCTGCTGTAGGCTCTGGAATAATTCTTTTTACTTCTAACCCTGCTATCTTTCCTGCATCTATAGTGGCTTGCTTTTGAGAATCGTTAAAATAGGCAGGCACTGTGATTACTGCTTCGGTTATCTTTTCTCCTATTTTTGCTTCGGCATCAGATTTCAATTTTTGAAGTATCATAGCAGAGACTTCTTCAGGCCTATAATCTTTACCACCAAGAGTAATGAGTACAGAGTTGTTTTGCCCTTCTGAAAGCTTATAGGCTACTTTACCAATATCATTTTGTACTTCTTTATCACTAAAAAAGTGACCCATATATCTTTTTACTCCATAAATAGTATTTTCTGGATTTATTACTGCTTGTCTTTTGGCTGTTACTCCACCAGATCTTTCTCCATTTTTGGCATAAGAGATAACAGAAGGAGTAGTTCTATATCCTTCAATATTTTCTACTATTTTTGGTTGTCCACCTTCTATAATAGCAACAGCCGAATTTGTTGTTCCTAAATCTATTCCAATTATTTTACTCATATTTTTATTTCTTTATATTCTTTTTTCTTACTATCTTTTAATAATATTAATCTTGTTCTTGCTTACCTACTTTTACTTTGGCAGCCCTAAGTATTTTATTTCCCATTCTATATCCTTTTTGAAGAACTGTAGTAATTTTGTCTATATCTTTTTTATCTTCTACGAGTTCTGTCTCTATAGCTTCATGAAAATTTGGATCATATTCTTCTCCTATTTCTCCAAAAACTATTACTCCAGCATCGTATAAAATATCTATAAACTGTGAAAATAAATATTCTACACCTATTCTCCAATCTGGATTTACATTTTCCCAATGCTCTTTATTTCGTCTTGCAGAATCATAGCCGTCTAGCACAGGAAGTATTTCTTTTACTAAATTTTCATTAGCAAATTTTACAATATTCTTTTTATAATCTTCTAATTCTTTTTCTCTATTTTTAT
>CAYMRR010000002.1:28010-43973 GCA_964393005.1 uncultured Candidatus Saccharibacteria bacterium | reverse complement strand
ATCTACATTATAAGATTTTCCTGATACTGTGTCAGACAAATAACATTTCCCTACATTAGCACCCAGTGCAGACTCTTGCTTCAAGATAGCTAACACTAAAGCTGCAGGTGTTCCTGTTCTAGCTTCTGCTCTTTCTGCAAACTTTAAAGCATCACCAAAAGGTATAGGGTTTGCTCCTGCTGCAGCAGTAAATGGAAAGAGGGCAGCTCTAATTTCTGCTGCTCTTGCTTCATAAGCAGCCAATTGTCTCTTATATTCTTTTTCGTCATTCTCTGTTTTTTTAAGAAGAGAATTTGTTTCTGTTTTGGCCGCATCTATTTTTCTTTGTTCAGACTTTTGCTGATCTTTTAGAATAAGCTGAGTGTCTTTATCTTCTTCTAGGCTATTTTTTACTTCTAAAACTTTATTACTAATACCTCGTATTTCATCTAAATTTTTATTTATAGCTTCTTGCAAAAAGACTACTCTATCTACTTCTTCGAAAAACTCAGAAATAGTTTTATTATCAAGTAAAATAGCTAGCAAAGAATTAATACCATCAAAAGAATTAATGTCTCTCATAGCTTTTGCTAAAACCTCCTTCTTTTTTACTAAATTATTATCAAGTTCTTTTAGTTCAGAGTTTTTGTCTGATATTTGATTAGATAGCGTAGTGAGGTTATTATCTATCTGTTTAATTTCTAATTGTTTTTTATTTATTTGAGACTGAAGATAGGTAATATCTCTAGAGAGGCTTGCAGACTTTTCTTGAGTAGTAGAAATTATCTTTTCCTGCTCTGCTATTTGCTTTTTAAGTTCTTCAAGCTCTGCTTCTAAGCGAATCTTTTCTTCTTCTTTTGTTTCTGCTCTAGAGATTTTAGTATTATTAGCTAAAAAACCAAAAACCAAAACAAAAATAAAAGACCATATTAAAAAATCTTTCAAAAAATTCTTTTTCTTCATACTTTAAAAGTATATCATGCTAAAAAATCACTTCAATTTAAAATTAACACTCCCGTAAACTAGTTTACGGGAGTGTTAATTTCTAAAAAACAAAAATATATTAATTATTCCTCTTTTTTTCCTTTGGCTTCTACTTCTATACTATCTATATCTGCCGCCTCGCTCTCTTCTTCTTCTTTAGCTTCTATTATAGAAGCTACAATTTCATCTTCTTCTGTACGGAATAAAGATACTCCAGATGGAAGTTTAATGTCTCCAGCCTTAATAACAGAATCTAAACTATCTAATACAGAAATATCTACTTCTATTTCTCTAGGGAGCTTGCTTGCTTCTGCTTCTACTGGAAGCTCATGCATCACTTTTACAAGATTACCTCCTAAAGTTTTAACTCCTTCAGAAACTCCAATAAATACAAGAGGTATTAAAGCATCAATTTTTACTCCTTTTTCTACTGTATAAAAATCTACATGATTAGGTAAATATTTTACAGGGTCATAAGAAATATCTTTTACAATAACTTGATACTTTTTCCCTTCTCCTTCTAAACTTATAACTGAAGTTTGTCCGGCCTCTCTATATACTTTCTCAAAAGCTATTTTGTCTACAAAAATGGCCACAGATTCTTGTTTTGCGCCATAAAAAACAGCTTTTAACATTCCTTCTTTATTTTCTCTTTTATTTCTATTTGTAAAATTTAGTACTAACATATTTTATTATTTTTTAGCTTCTTTAAAGACTACATGCTTTCTAAGCTTATTGTCATACTTTTTAAGCTCGATTTTTCTAGTAACCTTCTTTTTATTCTTTCTGGTGTAATAAGTTGTACCAGTATCTTTATTTCTTAGTTTAATTAATTTATCTTGAGCCATATTTTTATTAAATGATTAAAAAATCATACTATATTTTAGCTTTTTTTGCAAATATAACATTAAAAACCTAATTTTTCTTGTAAATAATTATCTAAATCTCCTATTTTTACTCTTTCTTGCTTCATACTATCTCTATCTCTAACAGTAACAGTACCATCTTCCAAACTATCATAATCAAAAGTTATACAATACGGTGTACCTATTTCATCTTGCCTTCTATATCTTTTACCTATACTTCCAGAAACATCAAATTCTGTAAAATATTTTCGAGAAAGAGATTTCCAAACATCTTTAGCTGGTAGCATTAATTCTTCTTTTTTCATAAGGGGAAATACTGCCACTTTTACAGGAGAAAGTCTTTTATCTAATTTTAAAACTATTCTTTCTTCTTTTTTACCGTCTTTCTCCCCTAAATCTTCTTTAGTATAGGCGTTGTCCACAAAAGCTAACATAGATCGAGCTACTCCAGCTGAAGTTTCTATAATGTGAGGAATAAATCTCTCTTTATTTATTTCATCAAAATAAGATAAATCTTTTCCTGAAAACTTAGAATGCTGAGAAAGATCCCAATTTCCTCTTGCATGTATACCTTCCACTTCTTTAAAATCCCCTCCGAGCATTTTATATTTATATTCTATATCATAAGCATCGCTTGCATAATGAGCTAATTTATCATGCTTATACCATTTTAGACTCTCTTTTTTAATTCCATAATCTAAATAGAAATCCATTCTTATTTTTTTCCAATAATCATAGTATTCTTTTGTAGCATCTCCGTTAAAATCTTTTGGATTATAAAAATATTGCATTTCCATTTGTTCAAACTCTCTAGTTCGAAATACAAATTGCTTAGTAACTATTTCATTACGAAAAGCTTTACCGATTTGGGCTATGCCAAAAGGCATTTTTGGATGCAAAGAATCTAAAGTATTTTTATATTGCAAATAAATACCCCCACAAGATTCTGGTCTCAAATAGACTACATTTTCTTCAGAAAGAGCATCAGTCGGAGAACCTAAATTACTTTTTACCATAAGAGAAAAGACTTTGGCTTCAGTAAGTTCTGCTTTGCCACAATTTTCACAAATTAGTTTTTTCTCTTTTCTTAATTTATCTAATTCTCTATTTATAAATTCAAGACTTTGTTTATCAGCATTTATACCAAATTTTTCTAATAAATGATCCGCTCTAAATCTGGTCTTACAGTTTTTACAATCTACTTGCGGATCATTAAAAGTATCTATATGTCCTGAAGCTCTCCATGTCTCTGGATGCATGAAAATACCAGAATCTAATGCATACACATCTTCTCTTTCTTGTATCATACTTTTCATCCAAGCTTTTTTAATATTTTCTAAAAGTAAATACCCATAATGTCCATAGTCATAAACCCCATTAAAACCTCCGTATATTTCACTAGATTGAAATACAAAACCTCTACTTTTTAAAAAAGCTACCATTTCTTGCATCAATGCATTTTGTTCTTTTTCTTTCTTCATAACTTTTAAATTCTAACTAACCAAACTAGTAATAAGATTAAATATGGCACTTGCTGAAAATATAATAATTAAACCTATAATCCCCCACAACATATGCCTTTTTCCATTTTTAATACCTTCTTCTTCTGAATTATATTTTGCCCAAATAAAATTGGCTACACCATATAAAAACCAAACAAAGCATGCTGTAGAGACTAAATAAATAGCAGGATTAAAAAACTCTTCAAATATAACAGCAGCTGTTGTATCAATTAATTCCATATTTCTTATTTTAAATTATATAAAACATTATAGCATTACTTCCTTTTAATTTAAAGAAAAATAAAAACTTTATTCTACTATAGAATAAAGTTTTTATTTAGATAACCTTTATATTTTGTAAGTTATTTTATTTTCAATATTCATTCCTATTGCATTGGAATTCTAGGTATCATAGGTGCTACCACCTCTACATTAGTATTAATTCCTAAAGTATCTGTAGCAAAAGCAATAATACCCCAAAGAGCCACCATTATAAAGATAGCAATTAAAGAATACATCATACCATGTAAAGCTTTTTGTTTTTCTTTAGGGTCATTTTTCCCGAACATTAAGTATTTTATCAAGAAGAAGAAAAATACTACCACCGCTACACCCATAAGCATAGCAGGAAGCATTCCTATAATACCTCTAGACTGACCTAAAAATCTTGTAATAAAACCAAAATCAAAAGTATAATTACCAGGTTGAACTCCAGCTGTTGGTCGAATTTGTGCAAAAACAGCTACACTAGAAGTCCATAAAACAAATGTTGTAAAAATTGAAATAATTTTTTTCATAACTATTTAAATAAATTTATATATAAAGATTATCTGACTAATATAATCTATATTAAAATTATATCATTAAAAACCTTTTTGCAAGCATTTTATTCACAGTAAAAATAATTGGACAATAAAAAAAAGCCGTTAATATCGACACTTCTTATATCTATTTTGATATCGTCAGTGTAAAATAACGACGACATACAAATTAAAATATAAAGAAATGGATTATTAACGACTTTATTATTAAGGGGTGCCACCAGTATTACCAGCTTTTTTAAATGCGGCAAACATTTTTTTTGCTCCTAGACCTAAGCCCATAATGGCAGCAATAAAAATTAGCACGTTAACCCCTAGGCGAATTGTCGCCTGGAGTAGCCCTCTTAATGCTTCTCCCATTTGGAAGAAGCCCCCTTGTGCTGCATATGATGCGGCAAGTAATTGATTGGTTACCCATCCAATAATGGATGGCGCCATCATAAGAAGGATGGCTCCTACTATCAGCTTACCCCAAGGAATTTTTTTTTCATTGTCAGCCATAACTTACCTCCTTTTCTAAATTAAAAATGAACGTTTACTTTCCTAAGTATATCATACACGAAACAAAATATTTGTCAATAGGCAAAAAAGCCTTGGTATTAAAAGCTCATTTTTAAACCTAATTTATAGGCACACAAACTCCCCAAATCACTTCACTTCCTAAATAACACCTATCTTGATTATCTGTACACTGACTATCTCTATTACAAACATAGCAACCTCTCATATTTGAACTACTCAAAGCTTGGGCTGTAGCATCTCCTTCACGCATAATACCTGTGGTTGGTATATTTTGAGATTTTTGAAAAGCTTTTACCAAAGATACTATCCATTCTTCGTAGGTTTCTCCAAACCCTATATTAGAATCTAATATACTTTTAGGTATGCAAGAATTTTGTCTTAAAGCTGCAAAAAGCTCTTCTCCTGATTTTTTTCTTTCTTCTGAAGTATTGCCAGGAAATGGCATACCTGGAGATAATAGAATTTTTGGAGCTGCCACTTCTTCTTTTTGACAAGTTCCTTTTTCTCCAGCAGCTACTGGTTTATTATTGCTATCTCTACAAAACATATTAGCAGCACACTCACTCTCAAGTCCAGGTAATCCTGTACATTCCTCTCCTTCTAATTTACTAAAAGATCCTTGAGGGTTATTATTGTTTTCTGTTTTTGGAGCATTTCCCCCTCCTTCACTATTGTTAGTAGACTGAGGATTATTCATAACTATTCTTACAGGTTGAATATTCATATCTCCTCCATCTATTCCTAGAAGTTCTTGAGATAAGCGAATTATACCCCAAATAGATACCATTATAAACAATGCAATAAGACCCCAAAGCATAAATTTTTGTCCTTTTTTAAGATCGTCTAAAGTGCCTTTACCTGTAGCTCTACCATAAATAAATACTACAAGACCAAAAAAGAAAAAAGCGAAAGCAGCTGTCATTATAAGAGTAGCTCCTGTAAGTAAAAAATTGTTTGTGATATTTTCAGCTAATTCTTTAAAAGATTTACCTGTTTCTGCATAAACAGATCTAGCACCTAAAAATAGGGTAAAACTTAATAATATTAAAATACTGTATACTTTTTTCATATTTTTATTTACAACTATATGTTTGAGAAGACATTAGAGCAGCTTTGGTGGCCTGATTTAAAGCTGGTGTTTTTGTTATAAGTAAAGAATTATTTTCTTGAAATCTGTTTAAAGCAAGTATAGAGTTTGTACCAAATACTCCCGGTACATCAGTATTACCACCTGCCCCATAACATCCTTCTTGCAAAAGCATTGCTTGCAATATTTCTGATTGTTTTGTAGTCGGAAAAACATCTTGGGTAACATATTCTGGCCAATCACTAATAGCATCTTCTATAAGACTATTGCTAGAGTCATAATATCCTAAATAGATATATGCAAAAAAAGATCTTACAGTAGGACCCACTTCTCCATCTGCCACCATACCATTGGCTGATTGAAAACTTTTGAGAGCAGCCTCTGTCTCTTTACCAAAGATACCATCTACTGGTATAGAAGCTCCTGTTTTATCTTTTAATATTTGCTGCAACTCTTTTACTTCAGAACTCTTATTGTTAGAGCTGCCTACCTTCATAGAAGGTGTCCAACTTAATACAGAGCTAGCAGAATAACTAACTGCTCCCTCATCAACTTTTGGAGCAGAACCACCTTTGTCATTAAAACCTTCTCCATTTTGATTTCCACCTACCCCTGAAGCTGGGTTTTGAGAAGCTTGTTGACCACAATTATCTCCTATACAAATTCTTGGAAGATTGATATTGTTATCTCCAGATATACCTATCATATCTTGAGCAAAACGTATTATTCCCCAAACGGAAACTAAAACAAATAAAGCTATAAGCCCCCAAAGCATTGCTTCTTTATTGTTTTTAAGGCTTTGAGTATCTCCCTTAGCTCTTTTAACTAAAAAACTAACCAAGCTAAATAAAAAAACCACTAAAGCCAAAGCACTTAAAAGTAATACCGAGTTTTGTAGAATATTACTATTAAAGCTATTTATCATTCTGCCTATTTCGGTAAAAGAAGGAGTTTTGACAGGTTGAAATGTTTGAGCAAATATATATTTAATATTAATAAAATAAGAAAAGACAAAAATAAAAACAAGTTTTAATATTTTATGAAGGTGTTTTTTAAGCATAATTTTAATATTCTTCTATTTTAAAATTATACCATGGAAAAATTAACTTATTTTTTGACTAATACTTTAATAGGCGAACTGTATTGTAAAGAAGTTCTTTCTTTTACCTTAGTTTCTATTCTTTCTAATGTATTTAATACTGTAGTAACAATAATTATAGCAGCGGCTGATATCCCGATAACAATAGCTACTTTAGTAGCAAAATCTTTAGCTTTTATCAATTCATTAGACTTTCCTTGAGCTTTAACAAATAAAAACCCTGTATAAATAACTGCTACTACTGAAAGTGGGGCTACTATATATACTATAGTAACTCTTATTAATTTAAGAAGTATTGTACCTAATGATTCTCCTGGAAATAAATTAATATAAAAACCTTTACCTATTGTACTTACATCAGAAAAAGATTGAGCTGAAGCTTTACTTATTAAAGTTATGTCATTATTTACTAGTATAGCTTTAAGCTTATCCATTATTTCTGAATTAAATCCTGTAGCTGCCAATATGCCGAGAGTTAGTCCTATAGCTAGGACTATTATACCTAAAGATATTACAGCATTGGTTATATATTTTTTCATTTTAGTAAGATAGTCTGATTTAGTTTTATTAAAGAGATAACCTATTCCAGAAGTTACTAATACTACAAATAATATAATTATTACTAAATAAAGAGCTAATTTGGAAAGAGATTTTAATAAATTGAGCGCATTCTTCATATTGCATTGCAAATTAGGGTCTGTAGAGTAAGGATCACAATTTATAAGCCCTCTACCTTCAGCATTCAAACTTTCTATATTATCCACCAAACCAACTCCAAACCCTTCATCTATTTGGGCAGAAGTATTTTTTATTACTGCAAATCCTATAATAAAAATAAAAACTAATAAGATTGGTAATATTTTTAAAAATTTTCTATTTTTTTTCATAATTATTTTGTATTATAAGCATCCTGTAAAGCTTCAGTAAAAATATGACTAGCTTCTACTGTGCTCTTTTCTCCATTATATATTTGTCTTATAGCTTCTCTCATTAAATCTTCTAGAGTGCTTCTATGTAAATCATAAAAAGTTTTAGAGATGAGCACACTGTTTCCAAAAATTTCAGATCTCTGATCTCCATAAGATATATTGTAAGCTATGCTAGTTTTAAGAGGAGAAAGTCCACCTATAGCATAGGCTAAATTATCAGCTAAAGGTCCAGTAGAAAGAGTTATCATTGTTGGATAAGCTAAATTTATATTTGGAGTAGTACGTAGCATGGAAACTGCATACAAATTGGCATAAGTAGCTGAAACTTGGCTTCCCTCTACTTGAGGTAAATATGTATAATCAAAATAAAGTTTTTGATTAGCTAATTTTATATAATAGGCTTCGCTAGCAAACCCTATATAAAATGCTAAATTTCCAGCTATAAATTGTTCTCTAGCACTTGTAGATCTGGCACTCCAATTATATGTAGACTTTTGTGTATCTGAAAAATCTTTAGTAAAAGCTAAAGCTGAATTTAAAGGAGACAAACCTGTAGTTTCGCTAATATTGTCTACATTTACAATATAGCTAGAATAATAGTCACCATTAACATCAAAATTTTGCTGTCTAGAAACTGGTATTTCTCCCTGCTGGAAAATCATAGCTAGTAAAATATCAGTAATATGGGGAATATTATCATATGTCCCAAAAGCTATGGTAGACATGGTAATATTTCCATCTTTTATTTTAGTAATTTTATCTTCATAATGATAAAAATCAGCCCAAGTTTTAGGAGGATCAGAAAATCCATTAGTAGAAAGAATATCTCTATTGTAAAACAAAACCAAAGGATCTACAGAAACTGGGAGTCCTAAATATCCTTCTATTAAAGAATCTATTAAAATAGAAGCAGAATCTACATAAGTGTTTCTAAAACTTGATTCTGAAAAAGATTGAAAAGATAAAGGATAAAGCCTATTAGCATTAGCAAATAAAATATCTATCGGCACTAATATAAGATCTGGTGCTACACCATCAGCTAAAGCTGAAGTGAGTTTGCTATTAAAATCTTCATATCTTATTTCTGTATAGATGAGATTTAGTCCTTCAGTTTCTTTATAAAAATCTGAAATATATTGAGAAATATTATTACGAGGTATGGTGCCCCAAATATAAACATTGCCTTTAAGCTTTTGAGAAGAAGAGTTAAAAATTGGTAATTTCCCAGAAAAACTAGCTATAGCAATAAGCATTACAAAAATACCAGCCCCCAATAATATATTTTTAAAATTAAGAAATTTTTGAAAATTCATATATAAAAATTATAACATAACAAAAACTTTTTAATTCTTTTTAACTTGAAACTATAGAGAGGCCGTAAAAGCATAATGATACTCTCCTGCAGGAAAGTGTTTTTTTACTGAAAAATCATTTTTAGCTAAAATAGCTACCGCTTTTTCTTCATCTAGTATAGCTGGTCTTAATTTGACTAAAGGAGAATCCGAATTTTTCCAATCTACTACCAAAATATATCCTTCTGGCTTCAAATATTTTTTTACCTGATTCAAAATATTGTCTATATTTTTTACTAATGATAAAAGGTTGGAAAGAATAATAACATCACAAGAAAAATTTTCTATTGGTACAACATTTTCCACATTAGCTAAAATAGTCTTAATGTTTACATTTCCTTTTTTTTCTGACTCTCTCTTAATTTTCTCCAGTATGGCTTCATCTAAGTCTACAGCTAAAACCTTTCCAGTATCCCCTACTTTTTCTGAAGCTGCAAATACATAAGCCCCAGCCCCACATCCAAAATCTGCTACTGTATCGCCTTGTTTTAAGTTTAAATTATCTATTATTTGCTCAGGTGATATAAACATATATTTATTTAATATATATTCAGTATATCATGAGGAAATTTTTAAAAAAGATTTAGTTAGTCTAATTTTTATAATATAGAAAGACCTGCTACAGAATCTTTATCTCGAAGCCGCATTATTCTTACACCTTGAGTTGCTCTTCCAAGAGTAGGTATAGTATTTAATTCAGTTTTTATTACTTGAGAATTTTTAGAAATAGCTAAAATCTCTGCTTCTTCATCCACTACCACTTTAGCCACAATAAGCTTACCTGTCTTTTCAGTGATACTTACTGTTTTAATTCCAGAACCACCTCTTCCTTGAGTTTTATATTCTGTAAGACTAGTCATTTTTCCATAACCATTTTCTGTAGCTACTAAAAGTTTGGCATTTTTAGCAGATTCAGATTTTATAACATCACTAGAGGCTATAAAATCTTTTTTACCGAGCTTCATTCCAATTACTCCACCAGCAGTCCTGCCCATCTCTCTTACATCTTTTTCAGAAAATCTTATAGATTGTCCATTTATTGTAGTCATGATAATATCGTCACCTTTCTCTACAAAAAGGGCTGAGAGCAATACATCATCTTCTTTTAATTTAATAGCAATAAGTCCTGATCTTCTTACATCTTTAAAAGATTCTGCGCTAGATTTTTTGATAATACCATTTTTGGTAATCATAGCTAATGATGGAGAAGTTTTTTTAATTTCTTTTGGCATAGGTAATATGCTAGTTACTTTTTCATCACTTGCTATTTGTAAATAATTCATAATACTCTTACCTCTAGTTGCCCTCCTTCCTTCTGGGATTTCATGCATCTTTATCTGATAAGCTTTACCTTTATCTGTAAAGAATAAAAGATCTGAATGAGTGCTAGTGGTAAGAGATATAGTAATAAAATCTTCTTCTTTAGTGTTTAGGTCTACCACTCCTACACCACCTCTCTTTTGAGTTTTAAATTCATCTGGATCTGTTCTTTTTACATATCCGCCAGATGTATATACTAATACAGCATCTTTCTCAGCTATCAAATCTTCAGGATTAAATTCTTTTACTCTATGCTTTATTACTTTAGTTCTTCTTTCGTCAGAATATTTCTGTCTAATCTCTATAAGCTCATCTTTAATAATTTTTAGCATTTTTTTATCACTTGCTAAAATAGCCTTAAGGTCAGCTATAAGCTTTTGTATAGAGATAAGCTCATCTTCTATTTTCTTTCTTTCAAGACCAGCAAGTCTTTGAAGCTTCATATCCAAAATAGCTTGAGCTTGAACTTGAGTAAATTTAAACTTCTTCATAAGTTCAGCATGAGCTTCTTCTACAGATTTTGATTTTCTTATAAGCTTAATAATCTCATCTATATGATCTAAAGCTTTTTTAAGACCAAGCAATATATGTTCTCTAGCTTCGGCTTTTTTGAGATCAAATTCTGTTCTACGTCTTACTATTACTTTTCTATGTTTAATAAATTCTTCTAAAGCTACTTTTAGATTTAAAGTTTGTGGAATACCATCTACCAAACATACAAGATTTACATGGAAAGTATCTTCTAGTTGAGTATATTTATATAAATAGTTTAAAACTTTTTGTGGCTCTACTCCAGATTTTAAATCTATAACAATACGAATATCTTTTGTAGATTCATCTCGAAGACCTTTTATACCTTCTAATTTTTTGGCTCGGACCAAATCAGCTATTTTTTCTATAAGAGTAGATTTTACTACTCGAAAAGGTATAGAGCTTATCACTATTTGATAATTATCATTTTTTAATTCTACTATTTCAGCATGCCCCCTAGTGACTACCCCACCTCTACCTGTAGAATAAATTTGTAAAATATCATTTTTACCATAAATAATACCTCCAGTAGGAAAATCTGGACCTTGTACAAATTCACAAAGAGATTCTATAGTAGCATCTTTATTATCTATAAGGTGAGTAGTAGCATCAATAAGCTCTCCAAGATTGTGAGGAGGAATATTTGTTGCCATTCCTACCGCTATACCAAGCGTCCCATTTAGTAAAAGATTTGGAACTGCGGCTGGAAGCACTGTAGGCTCTTTTTTTGTACCATCAAAGTTTGGCTTCATATCTACAGTATCTTTTTCTATATCTCTTAACATCTCAGAAGAGATTCTAGACATTTTAGCTTCTGTATAACGATATGCAGCTGCACCATCTCCATCTATAGAGCCAAAGTTACCCTGCCCCCAAACAAGTGGATATCGAGTTTTAAAATCTTGCGCAAGCTGTACCATGGCTTCATATACAGAAGAGTCACCATGAGGGTGAAAGCTACCAAGCACATCTCCAACTACTGTAGCTGATTTTTTAAATCTAGCTGAAGAAGTTAAGCCATTTTGATGCATAGAGTAAAGTATTCTTCTGTGTACAGGTTTAAAACCATCTCGAACATCAGGCAAAGCTCTGTCAGTTATCACGCTCATAGCATAATTTATATAGCTTTTCTTCATTTCTTGAGAAATATCTATAGAAATAATTTTGTCATGCCTATCTAATTTTTCATTTTCTATTTCATTATTTAAATCTTCCTCTTTTTTCTTTTCTTTTTTTGCCATAATTTTAGAAAGAGTTTTAGCCGACTAAAACTCTAAAATAAGTTTAATTAATAAATGCTACATTTTATATACAAATTATAGCATTTTTAGCTACTTAATACAATTATAAAAACACAAAAAAGCCTTATTTATATACACCTTATTTAAAAATCCTATTCTTCTTCCAAGAAATACTGCTCAAGTAAAGCTTCTATTTCTTCTGGAGATTCATCTCCTTTTAATTTATTTAAAAACTCTCTGCTATCAGTAAATTCTGAAACAGTAGATTTTATAGAAGAAAATTGTTCTTTAGTTTCATTAAAAAATAATAAGAAAGCTTTCCAAGGAGACTCTATCTCTTCTGTATTTATTTGTTCAACATTGTTTTGTTCTATATCTTTTTTATTAATAATAAACAAATGATCTTTAAACAATAAAAAACCTATAGATAAAATTATAATTGAAATAATAATTGAAATAATGATAGCTGAACGATGTTTTACTTTTTCACTACTCACCCTCAAGGTGTAGAAATATTTTTTAATATATTTAAACATATTAGTTAATGAAAACTTATAGTTTTATTATACTATATTAAAAAGTATTATCTCTTTTTGTTTATCTTCTATATCTTTTTTCTTTATAGTAAGCTTGTCTATTTTTTCGATATTCTTTATATCTTTTCCTGCTTCTCCTAAAAATAGTTTTAAAGATTCTACTGTATAATCTTTAAGAATTATTAATTTTGGTTCTATTTTATTAGCTAATTTATTTGCTTCATATACAGAAATAAAATCATCATTCATAGTAATAGGTAAAAATAATATATCCACATCTCCTATCATTTCTTTTTGCTCAGTAGAAAATTCTTCTTTAAGGCAACCTAAAAAGCAAAGTCTCATATTGTCTACTTCTAATACATAACTAGTATTTTGATATTTAGCTTTTTCTTTTTTCTTGCTATCTAATGGCAAATCTACAAAAGTACCAAAACCTTTTATAAAAATATTGTTTACCTCATATTCTCCAGGAGAAGATATTATAAAAGGAGTCCTTTCTCCATAACTCATAAGCTCACCACCATTATAATCTTCATAATCTGTAGTAGTTAATACTATATCAGCCCCGTATTTATTGACGTCAAATTCTGATTCTTTAGAAACAGGGTTAAAAGCTATAGTCAAGTCACCAAACTGAACCTTGAAATGCTGTTTATTAAAATGGGTGATAATCATACTTTTTATATATTAAGTTTATCATTTTTATAGTTAAACTAAAAGCCTATTTTATTTCTTAATATTTATATTATATAAAGCTAATATTTTCTCAAACTCTTCTTTTTCTATATTTTCTTTTTCTATTAACTCTTTAGCTATATAATCTAAAATATTTCTATTTTCTTTTAATAGTCTTTTAGCTGTTTCTAGCCCCTCTTCACAAATCTTTTTAATTTCTCCGTCTACTGTATTAGCTAAATCTTCTCCTAAAATATTTTTAGATTCTGAAAAGCTGCCATAGACTATTTTTCTTTGATCATTCTCTATTGCTATTGGTCCAACACTTTCACTCATACCATATTTCATAACCATATCTCTAGCTATAGAAGTTATTTGTTGAAGATCACCAGAAGGACCTGTAGACAAATCTCCATAAACTTCTAATTCTGCTGCATACCCTCCATAAGCCATAGCTATTTCGTCTATAAAATCTTTTTTAGTATTTAATTTCTTGTCATCAGATGGCAATTTTAAAGTATATCCTCCAGCATGCCCTCTTGAGATTATAGATATTTTATGTATAGGGTCAGCATTAGGTAATAGTGAAGCTACAAGAGCATGCCCTGCTTCATGATAGGCTGTCTTTTCTTTTTCTTTTTCTGAGAGAAGGTGAGTTTTTCTTTCTGGACCAAGCATTACCTTTTCTATAGAGCGAATCAAATCATATTGAGCTATTTGCTTTCTCTCTTCCCTTGCAGCGAGTATTGCTGCCTCATTCATAATAGAAGCAAGATCTGCGCCAGAAAATCCAGGAGTTCTCTCTGCTATAACTTTCAAATCCACATCTTTTGCAAAAGGTTTTTGTTTTTTATGTACTATAAGTATTTCTTCTCTCGACTCTTTGTCTGGCAAATCAATAGTTACTCTTCTATCAAATCTTCCTGGTCTCAATAATGCTCTATCTAAAACATCTGGCCTATTAGTAGCAGCTATCACAATAAGCTTTTCATTTGGCTCAAAGCCATCCATTTCTACTAAAATCTGATTTAATGTTTGCTCTCTCTCATCATTTCCCCCGCCAAGCCCAACTCCTCTAGCTCTTCCCACAGCATCTATTTCATCTATAAAAATAATAGCTGGAGAATGAGTTTTAGCTTCTTTAAACAAATCTCTTACTCTACTAGCTCCTACTCCTACAAACATTTCTACAAACTCACTTCCAGAAAGATGATAAAAAGGTACTCCAGCTTCTCCAGCTACCGCCCTCGCAAGAAGAGTCTTTCCTGTTCCTGGCGCTCCCATAAGAAGTAAACCTTTTGGAATTTGGGCTCCAATATTTAAAAACTTTTTAGGATTTTTTAAAAAGTCTACCACCTCTTCTAGTTCTTCTTTAGCTTCTTTGGCTCCAGCCACATCTTTGAAAGTAATTTTTTTACTATTATCTTTTGGATCTATAAGTTTGGCTCTTGTATTACCAAAAGATAAAGCATTCATATTAGCTCCTTTTACTCCCCTAAATAAAGTCCAGAATATTATTCCAAACAATATTAAAGGTAGACCTAATAGTAATATAGAAGTGATTAGACCAGATCTAGATTCTGACTTAATATCGATATTAATATTTTTTAAAGTAGAAGTAGATATTTTATAGCTATCTAAAATACCTAAAAAGGTTTGTCCTTGCTCTTTTTCAGCAACATAAAGAGTATCTGTCCCTACTTCTAAATAAATCTTATTTCCTTTTACAGTAATATTTTTAAGTGCAGAATCTGTATCTTCTGAAGAAGAAATACTGCTAAGATTTTTAACTATTTCATTAATAGACACTTTTACTTCTTTTCTATTATTATTTTCACTTAAAAAATAGTCTGAAATAGTAGAATAAAGAAAAGTAGCTAATAAAATAAAGAAAACTATATTTAAAATGTAAGAAAAAAGACTTTTAGGTTTCTTTTTTGGAGACTTTTTCCCTGTTTTCTTTGGTGTTTTTATATTTTTCAAATTAAAATTAGTCATATTATATAGCAAAATCTTAACACATTTGTGATAAAATGTAAAAATAAAAGAAATTAATAAATTATGGCTTTAATAGAAAATAAAAAGATTTTTTTAGACTATGAAATAAAAGATAAATATGAAGCAGGTATAGAGCTTACTGGTAATGAAGTAAAAGCAATACGAGAAAGTAAAGCGGAGATAGCTGGTGCAAAAATCATCATTCGTGGTGGTGAAGCATTTATAGTTGGTATGAGTGTATCTCCTTATCAAATAAGCAAGCAAGAAGAAAAAACAAAAAATGATCGCACCAGAAAACTTCTTTTAAAAAAATCTGAAATTCTAAAACTTGCTACAGAATCAGAAAAAAAACTTTTTATAATCCCAGTCAAAATTTATAATTCTCACGGCTTATTAAAATTAGAAATAGCTACAGTAAAAAGAAAAAAGAAGAGAGATAAAAGAGAAGCTTTAAAGTTAAAAGATTTTAAAAGAGAAAAGAAAAATCTAGTTTAAAAATATTTTATTTTCTATTTTTT
>CAYMRR010000002.1:14312-27910 GCA_964393005.1 uncultured Candidatus Saccharibacteria bacterium | reverse complement strand
ATCTTCAGCAATTTCATTTTGTAATTCTTTAAGTTTATTTCCAAAATAAACCATTTGGTCCCTTTTTATATTCTCCACCTCTTTTACATAAGCTTCTAAAACTTCTTTATTTTCTGTTATTACAAAAGCTAATCTATCAAAAAAATCTTGGTCTAATAAATATTCTTTATTTGGATCAAATTCTTCTAATTTATTATTTATATTGTCCATATTCATATTTTTATTTTAAAATCCTAAAGTTCTTCTTACAGTTAATAATGTTCCACTTGCTACACCTTTTGTTAGTTCGCTACCTGTAACTATTACATTAGGACCTAATCGTGAGCCATATTTAGCAAAAGTCTTTTTGGTAGCATTTTTCATATTTTCAAAATAGTCGTATTTTACTCCTCCGTTATCTGTTATATAAGTTTTTTTAAATTCATTATCATATAAAGTTTTTCCTCCTGCTATTAAAAAAGATCCTATAGAACCAAATATGGCTCCAGCCACATTAAAAATAATTTCCACACCACTCTCCAAAGCTTCATTAAGATGAAGTTCTACTTTGGCTGTAAGAGGAGCCAATTTAGATTCTAATCTTAGCATTCTCCTTTCAGCTTCGAGCTTAGCTAATCTTTTTTTTCTTTCTAATTCTCTTTTTTCTTTTTCTAAAGACATATTTTTATATTAAAATTTTACTGTCTATTAATAATATCTTCTATACTTATTTTATACTTAATAGTATTTAATACTGTATTATATTACTATTTAAATATATCATCTTAACAAAAGTTTATATAACCCTTTACAAAATAAAGCTATTGTGCTATTATGATATAATGGGAGTGTTAGGCTTCGACATTTAATTCTTTGTAAATGTGGTTTCCGATAATGAGAATAAATCGTAAAATTTTCTCAAAATATGTTGCAAAAAACATAGCTAAAACAATTCCTTCACCTTATGTGTTTGAATTTGTTCCAGTAGCCGCTTAATTAAGCCGCTTTGGTGCTAATCCTTATTTACACATCGTAAGAAATTAGTAATATAAAGAATGTGTGTAGAAAATTTTAAGTTAGCTTTCTTTAAAATTTTTGAAAAATAAAAAGCTAGTTTAGATAATTTTTCTTATTTAATATATCTAAATAAAATTAAATAAATAAGATATGAAACTAGACTCATTTATAAAAATTATTTGCACGGGGGTTCAACTCCCCCCACTTCCACAAATATACTTTTGTGTTATAATAAGAAATATTAAATAAAAATAAATAAATTATGGAATCTACCCTATTAGAAATATCTACCACTTCGGTAAAGATATTGGACCCGTTAAACTCTTTAAATATGAATAATCTTTTTTTATTAACTGCTTTTGCTTTAGGTTTAGGTTTTTTTATTTTACTCTTAGTGTGGTCTTTTGTATGGAAAGGATTTGCTTTATGGAAAGCTGCCAAAAATAATCAGAAGTGGTGGTTTATAGCTATACTTTTAATCAACACAGTAGGAATATTAGAAATTCTTTACCTTTTTATTTTTAGTCCAAATAAATTTTCTCTTAAAAAGACTAAAAATAAAGAAAAACAAAGCAGCATAAATGCTACAGATAATATTACAAATACTAACTACTAAAATAGACTAAATTTACCGAAATGACACAACAAAATATTCAAAATAAAAATTTTAATCCTAATTTTAGAAAAAGGAATCCAAATAAAGCTAGTATAAATCATCAAATACGAGCTACTGAAATGCGAGTTATAGATGAAAAAGGAAAAAATTTAGGATTATTAAGCAAAGAAGAAGCTTTAGATTTAGCTAATTCTGCAGGATTGGATCTTATAGAAATCTCTTCCAACACTTTCCCTCCTGTTTGCAAAATAGCAGACTATGGAAAATATGCTTATGAAATGAGTAAAAAGAAAAAGGAAGCCAAAGCTCGCCAAACCAGCAGCGAGACAAAAAACATACAAATCAGTGTAGAGATTAGTGATAATGATATTAATATTAAAGCCAAAAAAGCTGCAGAATGGCTAAAAGAAGGTCATAGAGTAAAAATAGAGCTTCGACTAAAAGGAAGAACTAGATTTATGGAAGAATCTTTTCTAAGAAGCAGATTGGATAGAATCTTAGTAATTATACCTGCAGAATACAAAATAGCAGAAGCTATTAAAAAATTAGGAAACAGATATATGGTCGTACTTGAAAAAGTTAAATAAATATGTTAAGATTTCAAGACTAATTATGAAAACAAATAAATCTTTGACCAAAAGAGTTAAGGTCACAAAATTAGGAAAGGTTTTAGCTAGAAAGCCTGGTTTTAACCATTTTAATGCTAAACAAAAAAGAACCCGACAGCTCGAGGGTAGAAAAATGAGAGAGTTAACAATGACCGGTAAAACTAAAAGTAGATTTCTTCCAGGTCATGGAAAATAATTAATTTAAAAATATGGCTAGAGTAAAAGGTGGAAAAATTGCAAATAAAAGAAGAAGAAGTATTCTTAAACAAGCAAAAGGATATAGATTTGGTAGAAGCACTAAAGAAAGAGAAGCTAAAGTAGCTTTAAGAAAAGCTGGAGCTTATGCTTTTGCGCATAGAAAAGTAAAAAAAGGAGATATGCGTAGACTTTGGACAGTAAAACTAAATGCTGCCCTTCGCGAAATGAATACTACTTATAGTAAATTTATTGATGCTTTAAACAAAAAAAATATCAAATTAAATAGAAAAATTTTATCTGACTTGGCAGAAAATCATCCTGAAGTCTTTCAAAAAGTAGTAAAAGAAACAGAATAATCTTCTCCAAGATTTTTAAAAAACAAGCCTTATTAATTAGTAAGGCTTGTTTTTTATTTATCAATTCTTATTTTTAAACTTTAGCTTTAAATTCTTGTACCATACCAATATCTCCAAGCTGTTGTCTAGTTTCATTTTCGTCTACCAAAGCAGCCAATCTTTCTACTAACCTTTTAGGGTCAGAATCAAAAATAACTTTTGGATTAGTCCTATTGCTATTTCTAATAATATCTCGAATTACTTCATCTGTAGCCCAAGGACCTTCTAATATTCCTACCGGCATATTTTCCTCAAAAGCTACTGTAAATTCATGTATAGTTCCTATTCTTCCGCAACCCACCACCATAGCATGAGAGCTTTTAGTTAAAATAATATCTCTCATTGGAAAACCAAAACCAGTGTAAATAATAATATCACAACCCTCTACTGGCAAAAAGTAGAGCTCGGTATGTTCTTTTTCATTTGCTGCAGGAGAAAGACCTAAAGAAAATACTCCATTACTTTCTTGATAACCCAAAGTAGCTGCATGAGGAAATCCGCTAGTAGCCCCAGTAGAAATAATATAGCCTTGACGGGCTATTTCTCTTCCTAATTCTTTTGCTATATCTAAAACTTCTGGACCACAATGAGCTACTTCTGCTGCTCCTGAAACTGAAATTACTAATCTTCTTTCTTTCATATAATATTCTAAAATTAACTTTAGACTAAGTATAGCATACTATTTACACCTCTATTTCTACTACTTCGTTTACTTCTGGTATTTTTACTGCTAAATGTTGCTGCTCGATTAGCTTTTGTGCTAAAAAGTTTTGACTCTTTGGTTCCCCTAAAACAATAAATACTTTTTTCAAAGACTCTTTCATATTAGCTATAAAAGCTTGTAAGCTATTTGAATCTTTATGAGAAGAAAAACCTGAAATATTAACTATTTCTGTATTTACTGGTACTTTCTCACCAAAAATAGTAACTTCTTTTGCTCCTTCATATAGCCTTCTACCAAGAGTTCCTGCAGCTTGATAGCCTACTAAAAGTAATATATTCTTATCATTAGGCAGATAATTGGCTAGATGGTGTATTATTCTTCCTCCAGTACTCATACCAGATCCAGCAATAATTATTTTTGGTCCTGGAACCCTTATAATCTCTTTAGAATCTTCTGTAGTTTTGGTTAAAGTAAGTCCAGCAAATGCAAAAATATCATCTCCACTTCTAATTATTTCTTTTACATTTTCATTAAACTCTTTTTCATATTTTTTATATACTTTTGTCACTTTTATAGCAAGAGGAGAATCTAAAAATATAGGTATAAGAGGTATCTCTTTATTTTCTACCATATTATTAAATAAATATACTAATTGTTGAGTCCTTTCTACAGAAAAAGCTGGTATCATAAGTGTAGATCTTCTTTCTATAGTTTTTTTAATAACTTCTTTCAAGACTCTTACTCTATCTTCAGACTTTTCATGATTCCTATCTCCATAAACACTTTCTGTAATCAAATAATGAATATTTTTAATATTTTCTGTATCTCTAAGTAGTGGTGAAGGAGAGTTACCTAAATCTCCAGTAAACATTATTCTTTTACCATTAACTTGAAAGACTATCATAGAGCTACCTAGTATATGGCCAGCATCATAAAATACAATTTCTACAGTTTTAATTTGAGAATCTCCAGAATCTATACGCATTTTCTCATGCAAATTTCTTGTTTCCCAAAGTGACAAAGCTTTATCTATATCTTTTTCTTCGTATAAAGGAGATAGCCCATCTTTTTCTGCTTCTTTGGTAAGTATATTTACTGAATCTCTTAAAATAAGCTCGGCTATATCTCTGGTAGCAGGTGTAGAGACTATTACTCCATTAAATCCTTCTTTTACAAGTTTTGGTATTCTGCCCACATGATCGAGATGCCCATGAGTTATAAAAAGTATATCTATATCTTTTGGATTATAAGGAAAATTTTCTCTATTAACATCTTCTGCCATTTTCTCTCCTTGATAAAGACCGCAGTCTACTAGTATTTTTGCTTTTCCTATTTCTAGAAGAAAATTGGATCCTGTAGGAGTATTTGTTCCGCCAGCAAATTTAATTTTTATTTTAGACATAAACTTAAATAAAGTATATCATTTTAAATCTAAATATAAAAAAACAAAACCCTCTAATTTCTTAAAGGGTTTTGCAAAGGACACTTAATACACATTTATCTTTAATAATAAAATTAAAGTGGGTAGAGAAAACTAAAGTCCTCAGACAAAAGCCAATATCTCATCACCCAGAAATGTGTTTATGAAAGATAAATTAATTAAGTGCCCTATTTATATAGTACTCTTTCTATAAAAATATGCAACTTTGACATTTTTTATTTTTATTTAGAAATTATTCTAAATGTCCATCTAGATTAACGTCATAAAGCATTTTTTCAGAAATAGATGTCCATTTTATAATTTCTTCTGGGGAAAACCACACAGAAATTTCTCTTTCAGCTGCATCTTCACCATCTTCTGGATCAGTACAATGTATCAAATTCCTCATAGCTCTACTTCCGTCAATATCGCATAAATAATATGAATCTAAGGTATAGTCTCCTCTTATTGTCCCTGTGTCTGCTGTAGCTGGCTCTGTGCTACCGACCAATCTTTTTACTACTGCTTGAGAATTGTTTCCTTCTAAAATCATAACTACTATAGGAGAACATGTCATATATTTAACCAGTCCTCGAATAATATCTTTTCCATATTCTATAGCTTCTTTTTCTATTTCTTGTCCTTGAGCTTTTCTATTTTCTATTATTCTATTTCCTACTTTGTCATACCAAGCGTCATCTTTTTTATAATGTTCCCAGCACTGATCTTCAGTAGCTACTATCATTTTCATTGCTACTATTTTTAATCCTACTCTCTCAAATCTTTCTATTATTTCTCCTATAATACCTCTTTGCACTGTATCTGGTTTTAATATTACAAAAGTCTTTTCTTTTTTTGGATGCATATTTTTTTTAAATTATTTTTTTAATAATTGAGATATAAATAAATACCGCAAAATATTTTGCAGTATTTATTTTATAAAAATTTATCTTGCCACATAAGGCATAAGCCCCATAAATCTAGCTTTTTTAATAGCTTTTGCTAATTCTCTTTGATTTTTAGCAGATAAATTTGTTCTTCTTCTGTTTAAAATCCTTCCATTAGGATTTATAAACTTTTGAAGAATTTCTATATTTTTATAATCTATTTTTATATTATTTTCTTTAAAATAATCTTGTTTTTTATTTTTCATGATATTCGTTTTATTTTGAATATTAGAAAGGTATATCATCAGGATTTATATCCGAATCGCCATAGTCTATAGTATCTAACTCTTCTAGGCCACCAGCCAAATCTTGAGAAGCTTCTTCTTTAGATTCGCTAGCAGAAGTATCGGCAGGTTTAGTAGAAACTCCAAATTGAAAGTTTTCTGCTACAATTTCTGTTCGATATTTTTTACCTCCTCCATTAGCATCTTCCCAGCTACGAGTTTGAATTCTACCTTCAATATAGACAGGTCTACCTTTTTTAAGCCATTCTGCAAATATTTCTGCAAGCTTTCCAAAGGCTACTATATTATGAAATTCTGCTATATCTTTTTTTGCTCCTGTAGCATCTTTATAAGATCTATTGGTAGCTATACTAAAAGATACGACTTTATTTCCATTAGGCAAACTTCTTAAATCTGGGTCAGAAGTAAGGTTGCCGTATAACATTGCTTTATTTAAATACATATTTTTAATTTTAATTAATTTAATTATTAAATAATCCCAAAAACTTTTTTATAAAGCAATTATACCATAATATACTTTCTAAAGTTTAATAATGATTTATTCTTCTTTTAAGGTTTCTTCTATATCAGCATCAAGATCTGCTTTATCTTCTTCTGAAAGATTTTCTTCTAAATCTTCTTTAGTAGTATCTATATCTGTATCATTCTCACCTTCTTCATCATCATCAGATCTTTCAGCTACTACTATAGCTGGATCAGCTTTCATCACAGGCATGTCTTTTGTAAAGACATCATTACCTTTTTCAGCTTTTACAATAAGAAAGCGTATCACCTCTTCATCTAGTTTAAGTTTCTTTTCTAAGATTTCTAAACTGCTTGGAATTAGATCAAATTTAACCCAACCAAAATATCCTTCTTGAAACTTTACTTTTACATTATTAACTACACGAACCATTTCGTAAGATAGCTCTCTTAAATAAGGAGTTTCTTCTGAAATGAAGCTTCCACTTTCGGAAGCGATATCTTTTTTGAGAGTTTCTAGCTTTTCTAAAGCCTTTTCCTCTGCTAGACGATTGTCAAAGATAAATGATATTTCATAAATCTCTTTATCGTCTTGTATCACGGTTTCATTTTCCTTCATATTTTATTTATTTTATTTTTAAAAAACTTTATTAATAAGGTTAGTATAATAACACAAAAATCTATTCTTTTCAATTTATTTTTTTAATTCCAAAAATACTTGACTTTTATATTAAAATATGCTATGTTATAATTAGAGATATATACCTAAATTATTTCTTCTCGAAAAAACCTTTATTTAACAAGGTTTTTTTATTTTAAAAAAAGTCTTTTAAAATTATTTTTCAAATCTTTTTTAAACTCTTCTTTTTCTTCGTCACTTTTTAGATTTTTAATTTCAGCAATTTTTAAAAATACTTCTATTACAAAAGTAGGCTCATTTTGTTTAGCTATTTTTCTTTTATTTTTTGGTAAAACAAAAGGAGAATCTGTCTCTATATGCAATCTATCTTTTGGTATGCTAGAAATAATTTCATCATATTCATTAGTAAAAGTACAAACGGCAGGTATAGATATAGTAAAGCTTGGAAAATCTTTCAAAATAATATCTAGAACTTTTTTAGTAGAAACAAAAAAGTGAAAATTTCCTCTTAGATTTTCATCTCTTTTTTGATACTCTTTTAAAATTTCTAAAACATCTAAATAAGCATCTTCTTTATCTCCTTCTTCTTCACTAGGGCGAATATGTAGCATAAGTGGCAAATCTAATTCAAGAGCAAGATCTATATGTTTTTTAAAAATAATTTTTTGTTTTTCTATAGCTTCTTTTAATTCTATTTCTTTTATTTTTCTTTCTCTTTTATTTTTATACAAATAAAAATAATCTAGGCCAGTCTCCCCTATTGCTAAACATTTTTCTCCAGCCAAACTTTTCAATTTCTCAAAATAATTTTTTTGATCTAAATAAGCTTTTTCAAATTCTTCTAAATTATCATATGGGTGAAGAGCTATACTATAAAAAACATTTTCATTTTCTTTAGCTAAATCTCTAGCTAAACTAGATTCAGAAAAATCTGTACCAATAGCAATAGTAGCTACTTTGGCTTCTTTCATTCTTTTTAAGACATTTACCCTATCTTCAGCATAACTTTTAAATTGTAAATGTGAGTGTATATCTATATATTCTATTTGAGACAAATCAAAAGTCATAAGTCATTTTTAAACTCTAGCAAAGATTGGCTTTTCTGGCATATTGTTTTCTTTTATAAGAGAATTTATTTTTTCACTAGTTTTTGGCATAAAGAAAGATAAATATAAAGAAATATCTAAAATATCTAAAAGGCACTTTTTGAGAATTTCTTTTCCTTTTTCTATATCAATACTTTCTTGAGATTTCAATAATTTAAAAGGTTCTGTCTTTTGTATATATTCATCTAACTTTTTTTGTTTTTCTATTATAGAGTTTATAGCTTCATTTATTTTATAGCTATTAAGATAGTCTTGAAAATTTTCTGATAAAGCTAGGTCTCTTTTTTCAAAAATATCTTTTACTTCTTCTTTATTTAAATAAAGGCTAGAAAGTTTCATTATTCTACTTATTTGATTTCCTATACCATTTTGCAAAAAAGATATATATGAACTTTTTATTAATTCTAAAGTTATATCGCTATCTTCAAAATTAGAAACATTGTATGCTAGTACAAATCTTAAAACTTCTTCAGGAAAATCTGTAAAATCTTTATAAAATTCTATTATATCATATGGGCTAATAACATTGCCAAGACTTTTACTCATTTTCTGTCCTCCAGATACTATAAAACCATTAATAATAATATTAGTAGAATTTGGTAGCTTTGCAGCCATTAAAATGGCTTGCCAAATAGCCGCTTGATATCTAAGGTTGTCTTTACCACAATACTGCACCACTTCTCTTTTAATATTTTCTTTTTGTGACCAGTATTTTTCAAAATTTGAATTTTCTTCTTTTGGCCAATCTAGAGTAGAAATATAATTAGTAAGAGCATCAAACCAAACATACATAACATGATCTTCATCATCTGGTACAGGTATACCCCATTCCATTTTAGTTTTTAATCTAGATATAGAGAAATCTTGTAAACCTTTTTTTACAAAATTTTTTATTTCTTTATATCTAAAATCTGGTATTACAAAATTTTCATTTTCTTTATAAAAGTCTAATAATTTTTTTTCTAATTTAGAAAAAGCAAAAAAATAGTTTTCTTCTTCTCTTATTTCTAATTCTCTATTTGGATGATCAGGACATTTTCCATTTTCATCTAATTCTGAAAGTTGTTTTTCTGATTCACATCCTACACAATAGCTCATTTTATAATTCTTTTTATAAATATATCCATTGTCTTTGCATCTCTTCCATATTTCGTTTGTTGCTAAAATATGCTTTTCTTCTGTTGTCCGAATAAAAGTATTATTAGAAATATTTAAAGCTTCGGTAAGATTTAAAAAATTTAAAAAACTATTGTCTACAAACTCTTTTGGAGTAATACCTTCTTTTTTAGCTGATTCAAAAAGTTTTTGTCCATGTTCATCTGTACCTGTATTAAAAAATACTTCGTAACCCAAATATCTTTTATATCTAGCGACTATATCAGCTTTTATTATCTCCATAGCAAAACCAATATGTGGAGAAGCGTTCACATAAGGTAAAGTTGTAGTTATATAAAAATTTTTGTTTTTCATTTTTTTATTTTAATTAAAAAGAAGACCCTGTTTTAAATTTATTATAATCTGAAACAATTTCCATCAAAACAGTAGTAACTGGGATTGCTATTAAAGCTCCCCAAAAACCAGCCATTTCTGCTCCAGCAAAAACAGCGATTATTACTATAACCGTAGGCATATTAACAAACTTGCCTACAATTTTAGGATAAAACAAATAAGAAGAAAGCTGGGAAACTAAAAAGAAACTCAAAATTATTAAAACTACTAAAGACATACCACCTATATTCCAAGCAAAGAATACGGCTGGTATAGCAGCTAAAGTAATACCTAAAAATGGCAATAATTCAAACAAAGCAGCTAAGGCAGCAATAGGTAATGGATATGGTATTTTAAATACTAATAAAATTATATATATAACAAGGGCCACCAAAAGAGCTACTAACATTTGTCCAATAAACCAACTTGAAAGCTTTCTTTCTACTCTTATAAAAAGAGAGATTAAATAGTCTTCATATTTTTTAGGAGAAATCATTCTAATAAAAGTAGGAATACCATTTTCAGAAAGAGAAATATAAAAAGCTATTACTAAGGTGATGAAAAAATACACCACTGAAGTAATAATTGAAGAAGAATTGGCTATAGAAGTATTTAAAATCCAAGCTTTGATTTGCTCTGCTACAGAATTTACATCTATAGCTTGGACCTGATCTATAAGATAAGTAAGAAAATTGCTATACCAAGCAGATGAGACTGGAGTAAAAGCTTTAAAAGTATTTAAAAGATCAGGCAAAGTATCAAGAGTATTGCCAAGATATATTACAACTGAAGGTAAGAAAAAATAAATTATTAAAAACAAAAAAGAAAGAAAGAGTAAATAAAATAAAATAATAGAAACAATTCTAGGTATTTTTATTTTTTTTAAAATATGAGCAAATCTATTAACTATAGCCGCCAAAATGACAGATAAGAAAATAATTAAAACAAAAGACCTAAAATAAAATAAGCCTACTATAGCTAAAACACCAAGAATTATCTTTAAAATGGTTCTGCTGGTTATTTCTATTCTTCTAGCATTTTGCATAAATTACTAGTAGATTATAGCATGAAGTCTATTTCTAGAAAACAATATTTAATTTTAGTTAAATTCTTGAGGTTTTACCAGCCAAGCCTCTTTTATTGATATATCTTGAACATTAGAAACTCCGTATTCTGCATTTCTTTCTGCTTCTGCATAGACAGTCATAAATATATCTGACTCTTTGAGAATGTCATTCTTTAAAGTAAAAGTAAAATATAAATCTCCACTTGCTTTAGAAGGAATTTGAGAAAAAGTATAATAAGTAGACTTATCCCAAATAACTGTATTTGTTTCTCTGTCAAATATTCCATTTACTGGATATATGCCTTCAAAATTTATAGCCTCCCCTACGAGTCGAGCGGTGACCACTACATCATCTAAAGGAAAATCTATATTATTTTTATATTGAAGCTGTATTTGTATATTTTCTCCAGCTGTAAAAGAAGTCTTTTCTAAAGAGTTTTCAAACATAGTAATATCTAAATATTGCCCTGTTATCAAAACTTTTTTTTCTATTTTTGAATAGACATTATTTATAATATTATTAAAATTATCAAAATTAGCTAAAGAGCTATCTTGATTAGAATCATCTTCTGTATTATCTTTAGTATTTTGCCTTAATACTCCAGCATAAAAAGTAAAATTAGAATAATCTCCTATATCTCCTATCAACTTACCTACCATTTTAATTTTTTTACTAGCATTTACTGGTAGCTCTTTTATTATCCAAGAAGGAGTATTTGTATGTAAATCTTCAGATGAATACATATAAAGAAAATCATTAGGGTTTCTAGCTGATATTATAAGATCTTTTATAGTTTCTCTGGTATTGTTTTTAACTACAATCTCAAACTCTAATTCATGATCTTTATGAATTTCTTTTAAATTGGTAACATTTATACTAACTGGTGAAGTTTTTAAAGCAAGAGATATGGTATTTATTTTTTTATTAAACTCTGCATTTGTTTGAGGGATTTTGTAATAAAGCATTGAGTCTATCTCTTTAATAATACCTTCTGCTCCAAAAACCAATATGTCAAACTCTGCTTCATAAGCAGAGAGCGGTAATACTTCTCCTATATTTATTTTTTCTTTTACTATATTTTTATCTCCTGAAAAACTTTCTCCAGAATCATAAGTTATCATTAGATAAGCTTCACTAAGTGGTATTTTATTATTATTGGTTATAGTTACTGAAACTCTACTGTATTCTCCACTAGTAACTGTAGCCGAGTATTCTGCTACAGTTAGTATTTTATTTTCAGAAAAAGAAGTATTTTTATTTACCAAAGAAAAAGCCAAAAAAACCATGGAAAATAAAAATATAGCTAAAGAAATTAGTAAAAGTTTTAAAGGAAAACTCATTTTCTTTCGAACTTTGGGCTCTGGTAAAACTATTTCTATTTCTTCATCTTTCCATATATTAGAAGAGTTAGAGTTATTGCTAGATTTTTTTATTTTTAACTTTTTAAATAAATTCATACTTAATAATTATAACATGCTAATTTTTAGAACAGAAAGCAAATGCTCACTTATTTCTTTTTCATTTAAAATGAAATAAGTATATAAATCTTTAATATGATATTTTCTATACTCTTCCAGATCTCTTATTCCTATTTTTTGAATATTAGCATATCCTGCCTCTACTAAAACTATAAATAAAATAAGTTTTTTTAACTTACTTATTTCATAAACTTCTTTTTCTTTTTCAAAAATTATTAAATATTTTAATTTTTCAAAAAGGTTTTTATAAGTCTTCTTTTCTTCTATATATTTATTTATATATTCTGAAATAATTTTTTTAACTTCTTTAGCATATTGATTTTCAATAAGTTTCTCTTTATTTTCTTCTATACCTGTAAGTCTCCAAACTTCTTTCCCTTTTACTAAAGTCATGAGAACAAAATTATTTTTTTTAGCTATTGGTCTTAATTTGGCATTTACTTTTCGAATTGATCTTGCTAAAACAAAAATAATACCAAACTCCTTTGTCCAAACTTTATAGACAAAATCATTCTCCCCTTGCTCGTATTCTCTTAATATAAAAGCTTCTGTAGTATATTTCTCAATAGCCATACTTTATTAGTTTTTTACTAAAAACTCTTCTGTATCACTTTCTTCTAACTCTAAATTAGAAATTTTACAATCTCTTTTTAATTCTTCAGAAAAAGATTTTATTAATTCTAGCTTTTCTTTCTCTATTTTTATTAAAAGATTTACAGTATCGTTAGTGGTAAGGTTGTTTTCTTTTCTTGTATCTTTTATTTTCCTTAAAAGCTCTCTATAAGATCCTTCTTTTTTCAATTCTTCTGTAAGATTTAAATCTAAGATAATATTAGCGTTTTCTTCATAGTTTTTATCTTTATTAAATAAGGCCTCTTTAACATTTATCTCTTCTTTAAGAATTTCAAAATATTTTTCAGCTATATTCTTTTTGAGAAAAAGTGTAGCTAAAGGTTGCCTTACAGGTAAAGAATTTTTTTGTCTTATCATTAGAGCCTCTGTTACTATTTCTCTAACTTCTTCCATTTCTTTTAAAACTTCTTCTTTAATTTCTAAAAACTCTTCTGGCCAAGATTCTAAATGTACAGATAGTTTTTTATCTATACCATTATTTAAAGAATTATATATTCTTTCTGATAAAAATGGCATAAAAGGAGCTATAGTTTTAGAAAGCTCTATTAGAGTTTTATAAAGAACATATTTTGCCAAACTAGATTCTTCTAAATTATCACTTTTAAGTCTTTCTCTTGACCTTCTAAGCCACCAAG
>CAYMRR010000002.1:0-14302 GCA_964393005.1 uncultured Candidatus Saccharibacteria bacterium | reverse complement strand
AGTAGAAAGATCATCTACAAACTTTTCAAACCCTCTAGTAGCTTTGTCTAACTTATACTCTTCTGTAAACTTTGTAACATTACTAATAAGCTCATTGAGTCTTGTAAAAATCCAAATATCTATAGGATTAGTTATCTCTTTTTCTACTATTTCCACATTATCTAACATTTCATAAAATGATAAAACATTTTCTAATTTAGATATTACTTTTTTATAAGTTTCTTCTACAGATTTATCTAAAAAAGAAATACTTTCACCATTAACAACAGGAGAAGATAAAAGAGTTAGTCTGAATGCATCAGCTCCATATTTTTCTACTAGCTCCATAGGGTCTGTGTAATTATTTTTACTTTTACTCATTTTTTCTCCGTCAGCTGCAAGTAATAAACCATTTACTATTACATTTTTATAAGGAGATTTTTCTAGCATTCCTACTCCGATATTTAAAAGAGAGTAAAACCACCCCCTAGTCTGGTCTAAACCTTCTGCTATAAATTCAGCTGGAAAACTTTCTTGAAATAGATCTTTATTTTCAAAAGGATAATGATATTCAGCATAAGGCATAGCTCCAGACTCAAACCAACAATCAAATACATACTCTACTCTCTTCATATCTTTTCCATTTTTACTTTTTAATACAACCTCATCTATATATGGTCTATGAAGACTAATATCTCCAGTATTATCTCTTGGTACTATTTTCAAATCTACTTTTAGTATTTCTGCATTTTTTGGATAATATTTTGGATTTTGAGAAAGATAGTCGTTAGTTATTTCTTCTTCTGTTATAAGTCCTGCTGAACCCAAAGCTACTTGTATAGGAGTAGCATGAGAAACAATTAGTATTTTTTTATTTTCATATTCTTTTTCTAAGTCTAAAATACCTTTCATCATTCTAGCTGCCACATCATGTCTAGTTTCGCCTCCTCCAAATCTAGTAGAAAATTTTAAAAATCTATTACCATAATGATCTCTTAACTCTTTTTCTGTAAGCCCATCAAAAGTACCAAAATCCATTTCTTTAAACTCATCTTTTATTATGATTTTATCTTTATTTTCTCCAGCCATTATTTCTGCAGTCATTTTAGTTCTTATAAATGGAGATGAAACAATAATATCAAAATCTATTTTATTTTCCTCTTTTGCTAGCTTTACTTGTCCCAAACCTTTTTCTGTAAGAATATTTTCATCATCAGGAGAAGATTCTTGCACTCCTTCTACATTATGAAAAGCTTCAGCATGCCTCATAAAATAGTATTCATTTTTAGGTTTTGCTATATTATTTTCAGCTAATTCTTTAAGAGAGCTTATTATTTTAATTTCTTCTCCACCCTCTTCTTTCCAAATAGGAAGCGGAGCTCCCCAATATCTACTTCTTGAAACCGCCCATTCTCTAGCTCCTTCAAGCCATTTTCCAAATCTTCCTTCTTTTATATTTTCAGGTACCCAATTTATTTTAGAATTTTCCTTTAAAAGACCTTCTTTAATATTTGGAACATTGATAAACCAAGAACTTGTCGCATAATTTAAAAGAGGTGTATCACATCTCCAGCAAGTAGGATAAGCATGAACCAGCTTTTCTTTTGAAAAGATAAGATTCTTTTCTGAAAGATATTTTAAAATAGCTATATCAGCAGACTGATTATCATCAGCTTTTTTAACCTTTAATCCTACAAAATCTTTTACTTCTTTTGTAAATTCACCATTCATAGAAACATGTTTAATAATAGGTAGAGATTTTTCTTTACCTAAATTTAAATCGTCTTCTCCAAAAGCTGGAGCTATATGCACCACTCCTGTACCTGTTTCAAGGGTTACAAAATTAGCCTCAACTATAGTATATAAATTTTCTTTATTTTCTAAATCTATTTCCAAATAATAATCGAAAACTGGTTTGTATTTTTTACCTACTAATTTTTCTCCTAAAAACTCTTCTAATATTTCATATTTTATTTCAGTGTTTTTAAAAACTTCCTCTATTCTTTCTTTAGCTAAAATAAAAATTTCTTCTTTTTCTGTTTTAACTTTTACATATTCCAATTCTTTTCCTACAGCAAGAGCTACATTTCCTGGCAAAGTCCAAGGAGTAGTAGTCCAAGCCAATACAAAAGTACGAGGCTCATCTTCTAATTCAAATTTAGCTGTAACAGAAATATCTGTTAAATCTTTATAACCAAGAGCTACTTCAGATTGAGCTAAGGTAGTCTCACATCTAGGACAAATATGCATACTTTTATATCCTTCAAAAACCAAATCTTTTTTAGCAAGCTCACTAAAAACCCACCATACAGACTCCATATAAGAAGTATCCATGGTTTTATATGAATTTTCCATATCTATCCACCTACCAAATCTTGGAATAATTTCTTTCCATTCTTTTTCATAAGTAAAGACACTTTCTTTTGCTTCTTTATTAAATTTTTCTATACCAAATTCTTCTATATCTTTTTTAGAGTTAAGATTGTGTTTTTTTTCTATCAAATTCTCTATCGGTAGGCCATGACAATCCCACCCCCAGACTCTTCTCACAGATTTTCCTTTCATGGTCTGGAACCTAGGAATAGCATCTTTTATAGTGCTAGCTAAAAGATGCCCGTGATGCGGAAGTCCGGTAGCAAAAGGAGGGCCATCATAGAAAGAAAAACTTCCTATCGGGTTTTTACTTGCTGGAGTTTTTAAACTTTGTTCAAAAACTTTATTATCTTTCCAGTATTTTAAAATTTCCAACTCTTTTTCATTTATAGATTTATTTTTATTTTCCATAGATTTATAATAATTTGATAGACTAATAATTTAACAAAATCACCCAAAGCTTTTTCAAGCCAAGGGCGATATTTTTTCGCGGTACCACCTTGATTTTTTACTTCATTTGGAGGTTCTACTTGCCTAAAAGCTTTCTTCCTCAAGCTCGAGAGTGATTAGCTCTGTCTTAACTTTAAGTATCTATAATATCATATTATAAACAAAATAAAAAATACTTTTACATTCTTGCTACCTCTTCTAATCCTATACTATTTAAAGCTTTTTTATATATATTTAAAAACTTTTTTACAAGGCTTATATTTTGTAATGTATTCTCTTTATTATCACTTATGATTTTCTCTTTACTATAAAATGTATTAAAAGTTTGAGCTAATTCAAAAAGATATTTTACTATAAGTTGTGGAGCAAGCTCTTCTATACTTCTTTTTATTGTAGACTCATACTCTATAAGCTTTTTGTATAGAGATAATGAATTTTCTGTAACTTTAAATTCTTCTTTTTTTATACTTTCTTTTTCTAAAAGAGAATTAGCTCTAGCATAAGTATAAAGCAAATACGGACCAGTAGCCCCTTCAAAACTAAGAGAAGTTTCTAAATCAAAATCTATATTAAGACCTAATCTAGATTTTAATATTGCTATACGGATAGCAGACAGTGCTATATTTTTAATAAGGAAGTCTTTTTCTATTTCATTTAAATTTTCTACTTTTCCTGAAAGTCTTTCTTTAGCATTTTCTCCTACTTCTTTAAGTATTTCTTCTACTGTAAGAATATTTCCTAATCTACTAGAGACTCTTTCACCTTTCATATTCAATCTTCCGTGAGAAAGATGCCTACTTTTAGCTGCTATTTCTTCCCATTTATTTCCCATTTTTTTAGCCACTTCTAAAACTGTGTCGAAATGAGGTATTTGCTCATTGTCTGTAATAAAAAAATTATAATCAAAAGGAAAATAATTATATTTTAAATCTAAAAGACCTAAATCTTTTGCTTCATAAGTAGGATGACCTTCACTATTTATAAAAACACTTTTTATTGTTTCTTTTCCTTCTTTATTTTTCTTTTTTTGTGTATCAAAAACTATAGCCCCTTCTTCTCCAATTTCAAAAATTTCTCTCTCTTTTTCTTTATTTAAATAATTTTTTACTATTTCTTCTCCACGTATACCAGCTTCTGATTCATAAATTAAATTATCAAATTTGGTACCCAATATACTTACTATTTTCTCAAAATATTCTATATTTACTTTTTTGGCTTTAGAGTAAATCTGAAAATCTTCTGTTTCTTCATTTCTTTCAAACAGATTGCGAGCGACTTTTTTAATTTCTTCTTGAAGAAGTGGGTTTTCCTCATAAAGCTTAGTTCCTTCTACATAAGCTTCTCCTAAAGTTTTTATAATATCTTCGTTGTAAAATGACCAATTTTCTTTATTTTTTAATATATAAATAGCTTTTGCTATACCTATAGATATATCTGACGGAAAAGACATAATTCGCAAATCTGCTTTGGTAGCAAGCATCATCTTAGTAATACTTTCTCCTATTATATTGTTCATTAAATGTCCTATATGAAAAGGTTTGAAAAGATTAGGAGAAGAATGCTCCACTAAAACTTTTTTATTTGTAAATTTGGTTTCTACAAAATCTAAATCTGAAAGCCTTTTAATTTCTTCTATTAAAAATTCTTCTCTCAAAAAAAAGTTGATAAATCCGTTTGAAGCTAATTCTATATTCTTTACTATTTCTGAAAAATTATTATTCCCTTCTAAACTAGATTTAATTTCTAAAGCCAGCTCTTTTAAATCTTTTTTTAATTTTTTAGAAAGAATTATTGCTAAATTTGTAGAAATATCTCCATATTTAGCATTATTTTCATCTATAAAAGAAACATCAAAATCTAATGAGCTATTTTCTTCTAAAAAACCAGTAGTTTTTATTGATTTTTCTAATTCTTTTTTAATAGTTTCGAGTAAAGTCATATATTATATTATATAAACTCTATTTTAACAGAAAAAGCAAATAAAAAAAATAAGTAGCTTTTAATTTGCTACTTATTTAATTTTTCTTCCAAAGTTTTACCCAATTCTATTACCTCTTTAGCTTTTCTTTCACAATTCTTTGTAATTTCGTTAGCAACAACTCCTACTCTATTTAGATAGTTTCGAGCTTCTACCATATGGAGTGTTCTATTTCTTCGAATAGCTGATAAAGAGTTTTTATTAATCTTCTCTATACTTAATTCAAAAAAGTCTTGCTGACCCATCAATTCATCTTTTCTTATTTCACAAAAATCTTTTACTTTTTGTAAAGAATATTTATGAGATATAACATGATTAATATAAGCCATCAAATCTTCTTCTTTTAAAGGTTTTTCTTTTTCAAGAGAAAAATCATAAAGTTTAGCAAACTCTAATAAAATACTAAAATTTACTCCTTTATTGATTTCTGTTTTTCTTATAAGATCTTGAACAGAAAGAGGAAGACGGGAAAAACGGAGAGCGTTTGAAAGCCAACTAACACTTTTACCAATATGTTTTTCAGCATAGGTCTTAAGGGTTAGTTTTGGGTTTCTATTTTTCAGTCTTACCCAATAATTTGTAGCAGAAGTTATTAGGTCTAAAAGAGAAAGTTCTTCTCTTTGAATATTTTCTGCTAGCTGCCACTCTATAGCTTCTTCAAAATTTTTCCCAAAATGGATGTTAGCTATATAATCTACTTTTAAAATAAGAGAAGCTTGCAATCTTCTATGTCCTGCTACTAAAAATAAATAATAAAAGTCTTTTTTTTCTTTTATATAAAAGCTTGAAAAGTCTTCTATTTTAGAATGAGTATTCCATAGAATATTCATTTCTTTTATATAATATATAGCATCACTTTTAGTAAAAGCGTAGATATCTCCAGGAGTTTTTTGTCCTTTTATTTTAAAAGAAGAAACCAAATCCTCTATACCTTTTTTGGATAAAGAGCTTCTAGATTGGCGCAATATAGAAATGATTTTAGGGTTGATGTGTATCGTATAAACATTATCTATACGACACATATTCTCAATAAGAGAAAAATTATTTGCTTTCATATAAATAATATTTAAAAAATTAAACAACAAATCTAAACCAAATATAACATAATAAAAATATTAGTAAATATAAGCTATTTTACATAAATAAAAAGAAATGTTAGACTAATGAAAACGGTATAGATCTAGATCTATACCGTTTTATTTTATATGAGTTAAATCACTATTATTTAATTTCTAATCCCATACTTTTAGCAGAGCCTTCTATTATCTTCATTGCTTCTTCTATAGAATTTGCTGTTAAATCTTTCATTTTCATTTCTGCTATTTCTCTTATTTTGTCTTTGGAGATTTGTCCTGCTTTAGAGAGTTTTGGTTTAATAGAGCCTTTAGTTATACCTGCTGCTTCTTTTAAAAGATAAGAAGCGGTAGGAGTTTTGATAACATAATCATAACTTCTGTCTTCATAAACATAAATCTTTACAGGAAGAATACCTTTTAAATCTTTTGTTTCAGCATTAAATTTGTTTACAAAATCTCCTATCTGAATACCTGCCTGCCCTAAAGCTGGTCCAAGCGGAGGAGCTGCTGTAGCCTTTCCTGCTTCTATTTGGACTTTTACATATTTAGTTACTTTTTTTCCTTTAGCCATAATTTTTCTTTTATTTTGTGCATTTTAGCACAAAATTTTATTTAATACAAAATCTTTATAATTTTTTAACTTGTAAAAAGTCTAGCTCCAGTGGAGTTTCTCTTCCAAACATAGAAACCAAAACTTTTAATTTTCCTCTAGCTTTGTCGACTTCTGCTACTTTTCCTTCATATTCTTTAAAAGGACCATCGATTATAGAAACCAATTCTCCTTCATCTATAGAAATTTCATGAGTGGTTTCTGCTTCTTTCATTCTAGAGAATATATAATCGAGCTCACTTTGAGCAAGAGGTACAGGAGTGGTACCACTACCAACAAATCCTGTAACTCTTGGAGTATTTCTTACCTGATACCAAGAATCATCATCCACTATCATCTCCACTAATACATACCCTGGATAAATTTTTTCTTCTACCTCTACCCTTCTACTACCTTTTACTTTGATTTTCTTTTCTACAGGAACAATAACATTAAAAATTTTATCCTCTAACCCTAGAGAAGTGATTCTTTGTTTTAAATTTCGAAGTACAGCATTTTCATATCCGCTGTATGTGTGTACAGCATACCAATGCCTATCTCCACCTAATTCTTGTTTAGCCATATAGATTGATTTTATTTAATTAGTTAATAAAGCTTCCTAAAATCCGTAAAAATATAGTATCTAAACCAAAAAATAAAACAGCAACAAAGAGAGAAATTACTACCACCATAATAGTATGATTAATTGTAATTTTCTTTGAAGGCCAAAAAACATTTTTTAATTCAGCTAATACAGATTTTAAATAATTGATTATATTGTTCATAAATTTAACTTACTGTTAATAATAGTCTAGCACTAAATCTCCATTTTTAAAACGCCTTTTGGCGCTTTAAAAATTATATATACATAATACTCTATTTAAGAAAAAAGTCAAATCTAATTTCTTATTTGAAAAGTAATAGAAACATTAGAAACTACTTCTTGCTCACCCTCTGCTATTACAGCTCCTTCTTTAGCTGAATCAAAAGAAGCATACTCTAACATTACTCTATTAGTATTGTATAATTGAGGAGCGTAACTAGATCCACTATCTGAAAAAGATACTATTTTATCAATTTTTACTCCTAAAGAATTTGCTAAAACTTTTGCTTTTTCTCTAGCATCTTGTATAGCCAAATTTCTTACCTCGTCTCTCAACTTTTCTATATTGTCTACTTCAAAATTAGGACCATATACTTCTGTAATTTTTTCTTCTGCTAAGATGTCTAATACCTCACTCACCTTTTCTGTATCTTTTATTTTAATTTTTACACTTTCTGAAGCTTCATATCCAGAAACATAACTAGATTCGCAAGCTGTGCTATATCCGCTACAATCTCTATAGCTATATTTAGGAAATACAGAATAATCTGAAGTTTTAATATTTGCTTTTTCTATACCCAAATCTTTTAACTTACTGAAAACTGCTTCAGCTTTTTCTGCTATATCGGCTTGCAAGGCTTTGGTATTATCGTCTACTCTAGACTCTCTTATTGTAAAATTAATAGTAGAAATATCTGGTACTACATCCATTTTAGCTGTACCGCTAATGACTATAGTATTTGGATTCATTTTTTCTGTATAGATTTTTACAGAGCTAGTAATAATTATTCCAATAGCTAATAAGAAAACTAAAGCTCCTAAAAATTTAAAAAGTATTTTATATAAGAAAAATTTTTTATTTTTATGTAAATGATGAAAATTTTCTTGATGATTTTCCATAATAGTTATTTAGTATTTATTTTAATATTTAATAATATATTGATTATAACATACTAAAATCTCCTAAATTATTTAGGAGATTTTACTGATTATTTAGATTATTTATTTAAAAGTTTTAAAACTTCTTCTTTATCTATACAAATATCAGAACTACTAGCCACATTGGTATCTAAATCTCTAAAACAGACTTGCTCTGTATTTAAAATTTCCATCATAGTAGAAGTACTATAAGGGATAAACTCTTTTGTATTATCTGTAAAATCTATAATAAATCCAGAGCTTGTAGCTGCTACAGATACAATACCTCTACCTTCTCTTCCAGCTGGACCAGGTTGAGAAACATACTTTACTATTGTATTAGAAGTACCTGTAGGAGTATTTTTATAAGCTGCCAAATCTCGCCTTAATTGATCAAGCTCTTCTCTTAGTCTGTTAATCTCTTCAGTATTTATTGTATAGCTAGGTGGAATAGTAGGCTCTATTGGAGGAAGATTTACCTCAGGATTGTAATGGGTGCTCTGATTGTCTGTCATTGGATCTAAACTTTCTATTTCATTTTCACTAAAATTTTCTGGGATATAATTTTGATCTTCAGAGTTAGCTTCATAATTATAATCTTGATTATCTACCACCAAATCTTGATCTTGATTTCCTACTTCTAGACCTTCTTCTTTTATAGTTTGAGTTTGTTTTAAAATATTCACATCTACCCATTTGGTAAATCCTGGAACAGATAAGTAAGCTGCTACAAGCCCGAGTAATATTAACAAAATTAATAAAAATACTATTCTGCCAGCTCTACCTTTTTTATTATTTTCTTTTTTAGTTTTTATTTCTTTTTCTCTTATTTCTTCTTTTACAGAAATATTTTGCTCAACTTTTTCTTTATTTTCTTTTGTTTCTCTATTTGTGGCTACAGAAATATCTGAAGCTCCACCAATAAAGCTATCCTCATTTAAATCTTTAGCCCCGCTTGAGTCTAAAGGTCCATCATCTATTAGAGATGGAGCTGAATTTTCTTCTTCTTTCTTTTTAAGGTTAAAGGAATAAGTTTCTTCTTCTGGCTTTTCTTCCTCTATCTTTTCTTCTTTCTTTTCTAAAACAGGATCAAAGAATCTACTAGCTGGAGCAGGATCTACTACCACAGTATTTTTGTTAGTAGCCCTAAAAATACGAATACCTTCAGCAATATCTTCTCTATCCCAACCACTAGCTGAAAGTAAAGTCCTAAGAGACTCTTCGGTTAAATTCCTATTTAAGCTCATTATACGCTCCATTACATCTTCAATGTTCTGTATAGTCATAATATTTTAAATTACTCTTTTATTATAACCCAGATTATTTACTATATAAGGCTAAAAAAACTAATTATGTGGATAATTTATTCTTATTTTATGTTAATATGTGTAAGAAAATAAAAATTTTATGTTTGTAAAATATTTTTACTTAATTAGACACGGAGAAACCCTTTTAAATGTTAAAAAAGTAAGACAAGATGAAAAAGGTTTTCTTTCTGAAAAAGGAAAAAAAGAAGTAGACAATTTAGGTAAAAGACTAAAACATTTTAAAATTAAGAGATTTTTTGTTTCTCCTTATGAAAGAACTATAGAGACAGCAGACATAGTAAATAAACACTTAAATATAAATAAAGAAAACTATATAATCACAGATCTTATAGCTGAAAGAAAAAATCCTACCATAATAGTAGGAAAGCAATATGATGATCCTGTAGCTAAATCCTTTATAGATACTATGGATAAAAGCATTCATGACCCAGATCTAAGACTTTATGATGAGGAAAATTTTCAAGATTTAAAAGACAGAGCTCTTAAAGCTCAAAAATATTTAATTAAAAACGGTAAAAAATATAATGCTTGCTTTACCCATGGAATATTTTTAAAAATGTTTTTATCTACTTTACTTTACGGGGAAAAATTAACAGTAAAAGACCATATACAAATGAATATGTACAACCCTGCCGACAATGCTGCCTTAACCATGGTAAAATACTCACCCTATAAAAAATGGATTAAACCTTTTAAAGAGCTGCGAGATTCTATTTTTTTTGAAGAAAGAAAGCAGTCTCATTTAGATAGATATTCTCCTTGGGAAATTCTCGCCTATAATGACTATATAAGAGATGGACAAGAAAAGCTTAGTATATAAGGCTTAAAAAGCTATGCCAAAAAGCTTGCTTTTTTTATAATATATGTTATGATATAATTGATAATATTGTTCGTTTGTTAAATAATAAATTAATTTAAAACAGTGTTTATGGAAAAAAGTTCTAGTGTCAGAGTGAAGAGTGAAATAACCACTTGCCCTTATGTGGGTAAGGAGTGTCCAAGTACAAACTTGAACGGCTCAGGATGCCGTAAAAAACAAAAGATCGGAACTTGCATAAGACTTATTAAATAAAGTTTAGACGAGTTCCAAAAAACCGCCGATTGATTTCGGCGGCTTTTTTAATTAATTTTTATTACTTAACATTTTTTGTAAGTACCTCAGCCCTAATCTTACTTAAAGGGTAATAATTTAAGATTTCAAAATCTTCCATAGTAAAAGAATTAATATCTTTTACTTCTGGATTAATCCAGACTTGTGGAATTTCGCTACTAGGAACTCTTTTGAGTTGTTCTTCGACAGCTTGAAGATGATCTTCGTAAAGATGGTAGTCATTGAGAGTGGCAATAAACTCATCGACTTCCATATCTAAAACTTGGGCTAGCATTTGGGTAAGCAAAGCATAGCTTGCAATATTGAAAGGCACCCCAAGAAACATGTCGCAACTTCTTTGATTCATATGAAGAGAAAGATGCCCTATCCCCTCCTCATCTTTTCTTACAAAGCATTGAAAATCAGTATGGCAAGCAGGCAGAGACATTTGAGAAATCTCTCCTGGATTCCAAGCTGTAACTCTTGCATATCTACCAGTATAGTCTGACCTTATTTTTTCTATAAGATCATCTATTTGATTTATTACTTGTCCATCAGGGCCTACCCAGCCAGTCCATTGTGAACCATAAATCCGCCCACAATCTCCCTCAAACTGTGCCTTTCCTCTTTTTTTAAAATTTTCAGCATCCCCTACCCACATCTGTTTAATAGGTTTGCCATAAATTTCCTCGAGTCTTTTTAAGGACATTCGACCATACACTTCCCCTCTTTCTTTATTAGGCTTTCTTCCGCCTTCTAAAAACCAAAGGAGTTCTGCTACTATGAGCTTAAAATTTACTTCTTTTGTAGTAAGTAAAGGAAACCCTTTCTTGAGATCAAATCTCATTTCTCGAACAAATTTTGCATAAGTTACACCGTTACGAGTTTCTCTTCTGTTACCATTTTTTAAGCACTCTTGCATAGCGCTAAGATAAGGATACTCCCACCCCCATCTTTCTTGTAAAGATTTTTTTTTCATATTAATAAAATTAAGAACGTTAAACATTTAGTGAATTCTAGGCCCAATATATCACTTATCTAAAGCTTATGCAAAAGTTGATTTTTAATAATTTTTAGAGTATTCTAAACATAGAACAATGTTGTTTAAAACTAAATTTTTACAATATGAATAAAAATATAACCATTTCAATAGAGGGCTCAGATGGAGCCGGAAAAGCTACTATTACAAGACTTCTTAAAGAGTATTTACTTAAAAAAAAGTATAAAGTAGCCAGCCTTTCTTTTCCGAGATATGGAGAAACTTTGGGAGGTAAGCTTTGCGGCGAAGTTTTAAAATCTGAGAGAAAAGAATTTTATGATTTTATTTCTGAAAAACCTAAAATAGCTTCTTTACTCTATGTTATGGATAGAGCAGCTTCAAAAGGAGAAATAAAAAAAATGATTAAAGAAAATGATTTTTTAATTTTTGACAGATATGTATCTTCAAACTTTATTCATCAAGGTGGTAAAATTTCTGGCAAAAAAGAAAGAGAGGAACTTATTTCTTTTTTATCAAATCTTGAATATAATATTTATGAGCTACCTAAGCCAGATATTATAATATTTTTACACCTTCCTTTAGAAGTATCCATGAGGAATAAAGAAAAACAAAGATTAAAAGATCAGAATGTAAAAATGGATGCCGGAGAAGATGATTTTAACTATTTAGAAAATAGTATTGAGTCAGGTCTTTGGTGTGTAGAAAAGTATGGTTGGTATCAGATTGATTGCTGGGACGATATGCTAGAAGAGCAAAGATCTCCAGAAGAAATTTTAGTCGAAATATTAAACATATTGAAACTTTAAAACAAAAATAGAAAAAGACGAGCAAAAATCTGCTCGTCTTTTTATTTGGTGTGCCTATCCGGATTTGAACCGGAACTGAGGGCTCCACAAACCCTAGTGCTAACCATTACACCATAGGCACCATACAATTCCCTAGCAATAAAGCTGCTAGGACTCTATTTTAACAAAAATAACTAAAAAAAGCTATACAAAATAGTAAGCTTCTTTTGTGCCCGAGACTGGACTTGAACCAGCATGAGATAATTCTCGCTACCACCTCAAGGTAGTGCGTCTACCAATTTCGCCACCCGGGCATTTCAAACATTTTTAAGTATAACAAAAAATACTTTTTCTACAAATTAAAAATTCACCTTTTGGTGAATTTTTAATTTATTTATTCTACTCTTCTTGTGGCTTATTTTCTTCCACTATTTCCGGCTCTTCTTTTAATTCTGTGGTAGTGATACCATCTTTTCTTATAAGTCTAGTATCTGCTTTAAGTCTTCTTCTTATATCTTTTTTAGCCTTATCTCTTACATAATAGATCTTGCTTCTTCTGGTTCTGTTTTTTCTAACAATCTCTATTTTGTCGATATTTGAAGAATAGAGAGGATATATTTTTTCTACTCCTACTCCTGAAGTTACTTTTCTAACTGTGAAAGTAGCAGAAATACCTGTGCCATGCTTTCTAGCTAATACTAAACCTTCGAAAGCTTGGAGGCGGATTTTTCCATCTTTATCTTTCAGTTTATTCCAAACTCTTATGGTGTCTCCTGTAGAAAAGTCCAAAGCTTTTCTTTCTTCCATATCTACTTTTGATAATTTGATATTTGTTTTCATATTTTAATATATATAAAAAGTTTTTTACAAAAATTTGGGAGAAACTACTCTATTTTGTCAAAACATAATTACTGACAAATTTACTAATAAAAGAATCTATACTCCAACTTTTTATCTTAAATATCTCTATTTAATGACAAAATATTAACATAAAATTAGCTTTTAAGCAACTTTCTCTTTGTATTTCAATTCTCCTAAAAGAGTATTCATATCTTTTGGTTCTTTTACTTGAAACTCTTTCTCTTCTCCTCTTTTCTCATTATTTAAAATCTTTATTTTTAGAGAATAAGCGTGGAGCATTGGTCTTTCTATTTTAGTCTGAAATTCTTTTTCTATTTTTTCACTTTCTATATCTTTTACTCCATAAAGAGAATCTCCTAAAATAGGATGTCTAATAGATTTTAAATGAACACGGATTTGGTGAGTCCTCCCTGTTTCTGGATAACATTCTACATAAGTAAAAGCTCTGCCGGCAGAATTTCTTAATCTAGCCAAAACTTTATATCTTGTAACAGCTTCTCTTTCTCTTCCTCGCACATCACCTTTACCATCATTTGTAAAAAAATCTTTAGTATTCTTTTTTCTAAAGTCTGATTTGCTTCTAGCTATAGAAGCATCTATTATCCCTGTATTTTCTTTTATATGACCGACCACTATAGCTCTATAAGCTTTTTTTGCTTTATATTGCCTAAACTGTTTTTTAAGAAAATAAAAAGAATCTGCATTTAAAGCTAATATCATAATACCTGTAGTATCAGTATCTAGTCTATGCACTATTCCCTCTCTTCCTTCTTCGCCAGATGAGAGTAAATTTTTTATTTTACCCTTTCTTTTAAAAACAGATTTTTGTATATAGCTTTTTAACCAGTCTGATATAGTAATCTCTTCTTTTCTACCATCCGGATGAGACATTATCCCAGCAGGCTTATTTATAACTATTATATTCTTATTTTTAAATAGTATTTTAATTTTGGGTTTTTTAAACATATAAAAATTTGCGAAAAAAGTAATTTTAAGGTATTATATCATAGTAAAAAAATAATGGGAGTTTAACTCAATTAATAAAACAGCTC
>CAYMRR010000001.1:54390-72320 GCA_964393005.1 uncultured Candidatus Saccharibacteria bacterium | reverse complement strand
ATATGAGCTTCATCTAATATATAAACTTTGGCTCTAGATACAAAGTTTATATATTAGATGAAGCTCATATGCTCTCTAAGGCAGCTTTTAATGCTCTTTTAAAAACTTTGGAAGAGCCGCCAAGTCATGTAATTTTTATATTGGCTACTACAGATAAACATCAAATACCAAATACTATTATTTCACGCTGTCAGGAAATAGATTTCATATCTCCAGATGTGAAAACTTTAGTAAAACTAATTAATTCTGTTTCTAAAAAAGAAGAAATAAAAATAGAAGAAGAAGCTAAAAAGAAAATAGCAGAAGAAGGTCGCGGATCTTTTAGAGATACTCTTGGTGTATTAGAAAAAATATTAAACACTTTAAATAAAAAAGAAATTTCTTTAAAAGAAGTTTTAAGTTTAATAGGCACTGTAGAAGATGATGAGATTTATAAAATATTAGAATCTTTAGGAGAACAAAATACTTTTAAATTATTATCTAGCTTAAATAATCTAAAATTAGAAACTGGGCAGATAGTAGATAGACTTTATTTAGAAATAATAAAAATGTTTGAAATGGCTCTTTATATGAGATATTTAAAATTAGAAGAAGCTAAGCAAATTTTCGGCATGTCAGCAGGGGAGAAAGTTCTTAAAAAAATGAAAGAATTATCAGACAAGTTTCCTGAAACGATTTCATCTAAAAATCTTTTCAAACTTTTAGAATTGGAGAAAGAAATGTTACAGAATTCTAATTTGAAAAAAAGCATATTAAATACAGGATTATTAAATATTTTACTCAAAGAGTAATATAAATAAATTCTAATAGTTAATTCATTCAATATATATATATTATTTAAACACTTTTAAATTAATGGTTATTTTTATATATAGAGTCGTAAAAGATACATTGTGCGACACTATATATAAAAACCTTTTTCTCATCTACTCTATATATAACTTAATCCTAAATAAATACTAAAACAAAACACATGGCTAGGACCATGTGTTTTGTTTAGTCACCCAAGACTATTTGTTTTAGATTTGTAAAAATCTATTTTATTAGGAGAGGCAGAAATGTGGGATTTTTCTACCTCCCCTGTTATAAAGTATAGCAATCACAAAAATAGCTACAACATTTACAAAATATATTTTTATTGTATTTTATTTTTCTAAATTAAAACCAGTTAAGAACTTTATAAAAGATACTACTATACTCCAAATATTTTCTAATAAATTAGTAAGTTTTAATTTTTTAAAAATATAAAAGAAATCAAAACCTCCTTTAGGATGATCTCCTTTAGTTATGGTTAGGAATATAGTTATTAATCCTAAAAAGAAAGCTAGGAAGCAGTAAAATAAAAATCTAAATATATAAAATTCTACTAACATATTAAAAATAAATTCCTTTTTTAATAATTAAATAAAATCCTAAAACTACTCCTAATATAAATAATAAAAAGAGTAAAAGTGTAAAATTTTGTATAGATAAACTTATTAACATTTTAGTATTTTAATCTTCTAAGGAAGATAGTTTTAGGATAGCATTTTCTATTCTTAAAATAGAACTCTCTATACCTATTATATAAAGTAAAGTTTTAGGATCAGGAGATTTATCTTTCCCTGAAAGAGTGTATCTTAAAGGCCATAAAACATCTCCTTTCCCAACTTCTTCAGCCAAAAGATATATTTTACCCCAAAGCTTTTCGAATTCTTCTTTCTCTTCATTTTTTAAAGATATATTATCTTTTAAAATTTCTAAAACTTTTTCTAGATTTTTAATAGTATTATTTTTATCACTTTTTTTCCATATTATGTTTTTAGGATTTTCATATATTGGAAGATTTAAATAATATTCTAGCTCTCCATTTTTATCTAGCTCTTCTAATTCTGCATAATACATAATCCTATCAACTAGTACAGGTCTTAATTTTTTTAAAATATTTTCTGGATAATTTTCAATATTTGGTAAATATTTTTTAATATAAGAAAGTTGTTCGTCTTCTTTTTGAAGTTTAATATATTCTTTATTAAACCAATTAAGTTTTTCTATATTAAATACAGCTCCTCCTTTTTGTATTTTTTCTATTTTAAATTCTTGTACAAGTTCTTCTAGTGAATATATTTCTCTTTCTCCTCCTGGATTCCATCCTAAAAAAGCTAAAAAATTAATAAAAGCCTCTTTTAAATAACCTTTATTTTTATAGTATTCTAAAGATACTGTTTCGCCATGTATTCTCTTAGAAAGCTTTTCTTTAGATTCTGATAGTATTAGAGGTATATGAGCATAAATAGGCCTCTCTGCTTCTCCTAGAGCCTCCCAGATGAGTATTTGTCTTGGGGTATTAGCTAAATGCTCTTCTCCTCTAATAATGTGTGTTATTCCCATTATAATATCATCTACGACATTAGATAGATGAAATATAGGTTCGTCTAAACTTTTAGCGATAATAAAATCACCTAAATCAGTAGTATCAATAGACACTTCTCCTCGAATAAGATCTTGAAAAGTTATAATCTTATTAGGGTTTTTGAAACGTATAACCTCTTCTCTTTGGCCTTCTTTTTCTACTTTTTCTTTAGAGAAATAAGCATAACCATTATTTATTAGTTTTTCTAAATATTGTCTATGGATTTTAAAATTATCTGATTGTTTTTTGATTTCATCAAATTCTAAATCTAACCATTTAAAAGCTTCTAATATACCTTGAGTATATTCTTCTTTATTTCTTTCAGTATCTGTATCTTCTATTCTTAATATTATTTTTCCTAGATTTTGTTTGGTATAAAGATAATTAAAAAGTGCAGACCTTGCTCCTCCAATATGCAAAAAACCTGTAGGACTTGGGGCAAATCTTGTAATTATTTTATCTTTCATATTTTTGTTTATTTAAGAGAGTGTGAAATACTTATTTTTATTATTTCTTTAGCTATCATTTCAGCTGCACCAGATTTAAAACTATTTATATTATTTTCCTGCATAGTTTTATATTTTTTCTGGCTATCTAATACTGATTCTATAGAATTAATAAATATATTCCTTCTAAGGTTTCTTTCTTCTATCACTAAAGAACAACCTAATTCTTTAAAGTGATAAGCATTTTTCATTTGATGATTATTATTACTATTTGTAATAGGTATTATTAGTGACGGTATTCCCCAAGCTGAAAGCTCAAATAAAGTAGACCCAGCTCTAGTAATACAAAAATCTGCAGATTTATAATATTTCGACAAATCTCCAAAAGCAAAAAAATGATAATCTTTTATATCCGGATCATTTTTTAAAAGTATATCTGTAGATATTTTAATTTTATTATAATTTTCTTTACCTACTTGATGAATTATTTTATATTTCCTTAATAGGAAAGGTAAAGCTTCTAATAAAGTGTTATTAATAATTTCGCTACCTTGAGATCCTCCGAGTACTATTATAGTTTGTTTTTCTCCAGATTTTAGGAAGTTCTCTTCATTAACTTTTTCTTTTTTTTCTACTAATTCTTGTGGGCTAGGCAAATAATTATTTAAAATAGGTTGACCTGTATAAGCTGTCTTTTTAGGGTTAAAATATTTCATAGCTTCTTCATAACTTACTGCTACTCTTTTAGAAAGTTTACCAGTCAATAAATTGGTTCTTCCTGGAGCTGAATCACTTTCATGTATTACTACAGGAATAAATAAACATTTTGCAGCCAATACTACAGGTACACTAGAATATCCTCCTTTAGCAAAGACAACATCTGGATATATTATAAAAAGTCGGAAAAGGGCAATAAAAAATCCAAGAATAGTTTTAAAAGGGTCTAAAAAGTTTTTTAAAGAAAAGTATAATCTTAACTTCCCTGCTGGTATTTTAATAAAATTTATTTTATGTTCTTCTAAAAGATTTTTATTATATTCTTTATCTGATAAATAAAAAATTTCTAAATCTAGAATTTTTAGTTTAGAATTTTCTTCTTTTATTTTTTCAGCCACTGCAATAAGAGGATAAAAATGGCCACCCCCTGCCCCAGTTAAAACTACTTTCATATTCTTTTATTATATTTTATATATTAACATAAATAAGGCTAAAAATTAACCTTGTATTTAGATATATTAAGAAGAACACCAAGCTCAAACATTATCATAAAATAAGAGGAACCACCTTTAGAAATAAGAGGTAAAGGTACCCCAGTTAGTAAGCCTAGCAAAGTAATTAGGTTTAAAGTCATTTGAAAAAATAAAATAGAAACTAAACCTATAGCTAAAAATTTACCAAATTTATCTTTTACTGATTTAGATATATTTATGCCCCTTAATATAATAGCTAAATACAAACTTAATAAAACTAAAGAACCTATAAATCCAAATTCTTCAGCATAAACAGCAAATATAGAATCTGTAATTTGTTCTGGTAAATATTTGAATTTTTGTATAGATTTTCCAAGACCTTTACCTGTTAAACCACCTGACCCTACAGATATATAATATTGTTTTAAATGCCATCCTGAACCAAGTTCTTCTCTAGCAGGATTCCAAAAAGTAAGAGCTCTTTCTCTAGCATAAGGCTGGAAATATATTAAAAGAGAGATAGCTATGAAAGCCAAAGATAAAAGTATTAGTATATCTTTTTTTTTAGTTTCTCCTATAAAAAAAACAGTAAAAACAGAGCAGAGAGTTATGACTAAAGTTCCTATATCTTTTTGGAGAATAATAAGTATTGAAATTAAAGCAGAAAGCAATAAGACTGGTAGATATCTATATTTGGCTTTGTCATATTTTTTAGAAAATTTAACTGTAAAATAAGACATAGCTACAACACTAGCAAATTTTAAGAATTCACTAGGCTGAAAAGTCATACTTGCTAAATGAATCCATCTTCGGCCTCCATTAGAATACATTCCAAGACCTGGAACAAATACTAAAACCATTAAAATTACAGCTAATATTAAAATTGGAATAGCATATTTTCTATAATATTTATAATTAATTTTAGTACCTAAAAAAAAGAAAAAAGGCCCTACAAAGAGAACAAATAAAGCATGAGATTTTAAAATTGAGAAAAATTTAGCCTCTCCTGTAGGTAAAATTCCTAAAGATGCAGAAAGAAAAGTAAGTACACCTAAAAATATTAAAGGAAGAATCATCCATCTAAATAAAGTTTTGTCTATTTTAAGTTTATTTACTGCTGACTTCATGTAAAAATTAAGAAATTAAATAAATAGCTATACCGAGTAAGGAAACAATAGCTCCTATTATCCAATATCTCATAACAACTTTTTCTTTAGACCATCCTATATATACAAAAGTATTATGAATAGGAGTTATCGGAAATATTTTTTTATTACGAAACTTTTTAGATAAGAGTTGGAGAATAGTAGTAATCTCTGTAATAACAAAAGGCATAGCTATAATGAGTAACAGAAATGGAGCATTGGTCATTATAGCTATAAAGCCTAGAAGTATAGAAAGTGGCATATATCCTACTTCAGACAGATAAAATCTTGCTGGTGGAACATTGAACCAAAGAAAAGCTAAAACAGCTCCAGAGACCACAAAACACAAAGTAGCAATATCTATTTGATTATTTATTAAAGCTATAATACCATAAGAAAAATAAAGAAAAGAAAATAAACCTCCAGAAAGTCCGTCTAACCCATCTATATTAGAAGCTCCATACATTCCAAGAAAGACTAATATAAATAACAAAATCACATATTTACCTAAAAACAAATCTCCTAAAAATGGAAAATGAATAGAAGTAAAATCTAATTTAAAATAAAACCATAATCCTGATAAAATAGCGAAAATAACTACAAAGAATAATCTAGTTTTAAGAGAAAGGCCTGGTTCTTTTTTCTTGCTTTCTTTTTTAAGTATTTTAACAGAAGCTAAATCATCCCAAAGCCCTACTAGAGCAGCAAAAGCAAAAATAAGTATTGGAAGCCATGTTTGGTTTCTAGAAATAAAATTTAACTTGCTAAAAATATTAAAATGGAAAATAACAGCTAAAAGATAATAAAGAAGTAGAGTAAAAAGTACAGAAAGAACAATTACCAAACCACCAAGACGAGGAGTTTTTCTTTTTCCATCTTGTAATATAGAAGCTGTAAGAGTAGCTTCATTGCCATCTATAGTAGTTTCTATATTTTTCTTTTTCCACATTTCTTTTTTATATAAATAATTAGAAACAAAAGGAGTTATTATTATCCCAAAAAAGAAAGCCGTAATAGAAGGCCATAATATTTTGAAAATAGATAAAGTTGATAAAGTAAGTTCTATATTTTGTCCGCTAATAGGTCCAGGCATAATTTTAATATTAATTAGATAAATAATGTTATATTTTTATATTATACACAAAACTTATATCTACAAGATCTTGACAATAACTTTTTCTTTCTTTGTATTTATTTTAATCCTGTAATAGCTTCTTTTATTTTTAAAACATCGGTAAATCTTCCTTCTGGAGTAGAACCTAGCACTACTAAGACTAAAGGTCTATTTATTTCATAATTAAAGATAATAGCCAAATTACCCCCTGCTGCATCTGTAAAGCCAGTTTTAGAAGCTAATAGGGCTATAGATTTATCTGCTTCTGCAAAAGTGTTAGGGATTTGATATAGAGAAATTTCTTCTGAAAGAATATTGATTCTCGAGTTAGTGGTGTAAGAAAGTAAATCTGGAATTAATTCATAACTTTTAGCTAAAAATTTTGCATATTCTAGAGCTGTACCTTCCCCTCCTAATACTTCTCCATAATCTAATCCTGAAGCAGAATTAAAATGAAATTTAGTAAAACCTAAACTTTTTACATAATCATTCATTTTTCCTACAAATTCTCTGTTAGAGCTAGCTATAGTGGAAGCTATAATATCCATAGAAGAGTTGGAAGATATAGTTAGTCCATATTTTAATAAGTCTGACATTTTCCAGATCTGTCCTTCTTGCAAACCAAAATCTAATTTTTCATCTTCTCGCATAAGAGAGCTTTTAATAACTATTTTAGTTTCTCTATTTTTCAGATTTACTGCTGTAGCAGCTGTTATCACTTTAGTAAGAGAAGCTAAAGGTAAAACTTTATTTTCATTTTTGGAATATAAGACTTTATTATCTCTTACATCATATACTATATAACTTTCAGCGATAATATCTGTTGGAATATTTTTATGACTTATATCTAAACTTTTATGACGAGATTCTAAGAAAGATAATTGACGAATAAAAAGTTCTTGTTGAGATTTAATATTAAAAATATTAGGAAATTTGCCTAAATTATTATTTTTTAAAAATATTTTAGGAGAAGAGTTAAAAGTAAAGAAAAAAATAGAAGATATAATAATAGTTATTATCCCTAAATATTGAATATTTTTACTTTTAATTAAATCTTCTTTCCTTTTTTTCATATATGATTTACTTATCTCCTTCTTTATCTAAAGACAAAACTTCTTGCAATCTTTCCGTAAAATCTTGTTTTATTTTTTCATATTCTGGTAAATCTTCTATTTTATTAATCCCTAAATTTTGTAAGGCTTCAGTAGATAAAGAATATCTTTCTCCATCTCTTTTAAGTAATCCTCTCACTAAAAGTGATCTAATACTTTGAGAAGATTGTATGCCTCTTATAAAAGAAATTTCATTCTTAGAAGAAGTTCCTAAATATGCACAAATAGTAAGAACTTGCAAGGTTGCAGGAGATAAATCTTTCTCCATTTCTATTTGTTTAATATTTTTAGATAAATTACTCAATTGAGAATCTATTCCAATAGAATATTCAGTTTTAAGATAATTTTTATTAGAATTTATTATTAAAACAAGACCTATTTCTAAAAGTTTTTCTTTTAAAAGTTCCAAAGATTCTAAAATCTCTTTTTCATTTGAATTATTATTAATACTTTCCAAAAAGCCTTTTATTGTAGAAATTGAAATAGGTTTATTTTGTAAAAATAAAATAGTAGATATATATTTTAATAGGCTATTTTCTAACATTTTTAAATTATAGCATATAAAATCTATAGCTTTTAGATTTTAGAAATATTAATATCTGTAAATTCTTCACTTTGTTCTGCAGTTAATATTCCATTTTTTATAAGTTCAAGCATAGCTAAAAAAGAAACTATAAAAGCAGATTTTTTTTCTTCTAGACTTTTTACATTTCCTGAAACAGAGTTAGAAAATTCTTTAAAAGATAAATTAAAACTATCTGTAACTCTAGTTAATAATTTTTCTATAACATCTTCTATTTTTAATACTTGTCTTACAGCAACTTGCTTCATTCTTTCTTTTTTGGGGATTTTTAAAAAAGAAGCTATGGCTATAGAGTGTAACATAGCAATATTTACCCTTTTATCCCAAGCAAAAACTTCTTCTTCATTTTTAACTCCTGAAATAGAGTAGACGGGATTTTTATTATATATTTTATTTATATTTTTACCTGCTTCTAATACCAATTTATAAAGCTCTAATTTTTTTTCTAAATCAGATATAGATTCTTTTTCCTCTTCTGTATAAGTCATATTAGGAAAAAGAGATTTAGCTTTTATTAGCATCAAAGTCGAAGCTACTGCTATAAATTGAGAAATATCTACTATATTGAGCTCTTTGCTAGAGTTGGATCTTTCAGAGTTTATTTCTTGTAAAGATTTAATATAAGAAATATATGCATCTGTTATCTCAGCTAAAGAAAATTCATTAATAGACAATTTTCTTTCTTCTATCAGTTCTAACAATTTAAAATAAGGCCCAGAAAACCTTTCTAGAGTAACATTAAATCCTTCTTGCATAACTTATAATTATTTGTAAATTATACCATAAAAGAGATAGGTTAAATTTAAAAATCTAATCCAGTTTCTTCTCTTACTTTTTTCATTGTATAGCTAGCTTTTTTATTGGCTTTTTTAGCACCTTTTTTAAGTATAGAGAGTAATTCTTTTTGTCCTTTAGAGCTTTGAGTATAGTAGTCATACTTTTGCTTCATTTCTCTAAAATAATTTACTAAAGTTTCTAAAAGTTCTTCTTTTGCTTCTTTATAACTATATGGAGTTTTGTCACTATTTATAAATTTTTCTCTAAGTTTTGTGTTTTCTTCTGGATTTAAAAATAATTTATGAATATTATAAATATTATTAGTATCTGGATCTTTTTTATCAGTAGGAGAAAGACTATCTGTTTTGATACTCATTATTATTTTTTGCAATTCTTCTCTTTCTGCAAAAATAGGAATTGTATTATTTTTACTTTTAGACATTTTATTACCATCAATTCCTAAAATTAAAGAATTTTCTTTTGAAGAATATATTTTTGGTTGGTTAAAAGTGTTAGTCTTATAAGCTCTATTGTATTTTCCTGCTAATTCTCTAGTTATTTCTAAATGTTGTTCTTGATCTTTGCCAGCTGGAACTATATCTGCTTTATAGATTAAAATATCTGAAGCCATAAGTACAGGATAATCCAAAAGACCTAGACTGACATCTTTCTTTTCATTTTCTTTATCTCTTTCCTTATCTTTGAAAGAATGAGCTAAAAAAAGCATAGGTAAAGGAGATACAGATGGTATATCACTTTGTTTAAAGATATTTACTTTATTTTTATCTAAACCACATGCTAAATAAGTAGCAGCTGCTTCTAGGGTATATTTTACCCTTTCATCTTTGTCTTGCAAAGAAGTCATAGAATGATAATCAGCTAAAAAGATATAAGATTCATATTCTTTTTTATTAGCCAATTCTACCATTTGCTTAATAGCTCCAAAATAGTTAGCTATATGAAGCCTACCACTAGGCTGAACTCCAGAAACTAAGATTTTTTTTCTTCCTAGCATTTTTATTTTATAGTTTATTATTCTTCTCCTTCTTCTATTTCAGAAATTTCTTCTTCTATATCTGAAGTATTTTCTGAACTATTAGTTTCTAAGGTAGCTGCAGACTCTGTTTCGGAAATGAATTTCTTAAGTTCTAAAATTTGCTCATTACCAGGTAAGATTTCTTCTAAAGAAGAGAGTAAGCTTTTAGCATTATTATACTCTCCTGCTAAAGTGTAAGTAAGAGCTAAATAGTAGGCTCCTACTGTATTGTTAGGTTCGAGTGTCATTACAGCTAAGAAAGAAGTATATGCCATATTTAACTCTTCTTCTGTAAGCTCTTCATTAGCTAAAGTCAAAATTCCATATTGTAAATAGGCTTGAGCATCTCTAGGGTTTGCTTCTATAGCTTGTTCTGCATATTTGATAGCTGTATCTCTATCGTTATTTTGTGCTGCAAGCTGTGAAAATAGGAAGTAAGCTGAAGAATAATTAGGTTTTACTTCTAATGATTTTTGAATAGTATCTGTAATAGTAGAAGAAGAATCTTGATTATAAGTATATTCTAAATCAGCAAGATTTAAGAATAATGATGGGTTTTTAGGATAAAGAGCTATAGCTGCATCATAAATTTCTTTAGCACTTTCGTAAATAACATCTTTATTAGCTTGATCTATAGACATTAAGAATGTATATACAGATCCAAGGGTAAGATAGTTATTGTAGTCTGTATTATCTAAACGAATAGCAGTTTTAGAAGAATTGATAGCGTTGTTTATAGAATTAAGAACTTCATTCTGCAAAACTTCAATATCCATATCTTCAGTAGAAGTATTTAATATCATTCTAGTTTTAAATAAATAGAATTGAGAAAGAAGTCTATAATTATTATCATCTCCTGAAATTCTAGCGGCTTTAGCCAATCCTATTTCTAATTCATCTAAATTTTCTGTAACCTGATAACTAGCAAGAGCTTTTTCTGTAATATGAGCAGCTCTAACTTTATTAGAAGTAACAACTATGCCTACTAATATTACTAAGAATACTATAAATGCAACTATTAAATAGATATTAGAAAGTTTGTATTCTTTCCAATCTATTGTTTTTGAAACAACAATAGCTGAAGATAAAGCTAATAATACAAAAGCTAAAGCTACATTTACAAAGAATAAAGCTAATAATACAGAGAATATAAATAGAGTTACTGAAAGTAAGAAATAAAATCTAGTTTCATCTCCTTCGTTTAAGATATGGTTGTATCTTTCTTTATTTTTAAGAACTTTTAGAATACTAAGAGCAATAGAAACTATATAAGCAAGCACTCCGAGAGCTCCAATAATCCCTAAAGTTACAGCGAGAGTAGTTAAAGAAGAATAGGAAGAAGTAAATTCTACACCCCAAAGTTCTGAATCGATGACAGATTGAGGTTTATTCTTTTGCCAAGCTTTATAAAATTCTGCAGGACCTGATCCAAAAAATCTTCCTTCTTTAATTTGTGAACCTACTATTTCCATACTTAAACCAAGATTTGGCTTAATAAATGAATATTCTACTCCCACTACTCTTGTAGTAAAGTTGTATAAAGAATTAGAAATAGAAGAAGTAAAGCTTGAAGAGAACACAAAGATAATAGACATTAGAAGAGAAAAAGCAAAGATATAAAAGGAAAATCTCTCATAAAATCTAGTTTCTTCTCTATCATTTTGCTTTTGATTTTTAGTAAAGAAAAAGATAAAAAGAGAAGAAAGAGTTAGTATATACCAAATATCTGGGATAATTATAAAGAAAAGTAAAACTAAATGAAGTATAGCTACTATGGCTGAAAATAGTTTTTGCCCTTTAGACGAAGCTATAAGTTCATAATAAAGTAATGAAGCTAAAATAATGATAGCAGCAAGTACAGAAACTATATCCCAGCTTTCTACAAAATAAACAATACCAGCAGCAAAACCTGCAGCTCCTAATTTAGAGAAAATAAGAGCTAATATTACTGGTAGAGTAATGAAAAATCCTCCTAAAATAAATAGTATCCAAGACAATCTTTCATAGGTTTTAAAACCTGAAGAAACTATAAATGCTGAAAAGAAAACGGCTAGTAGAGTTACTCCACTTTGCAAGAAATCATATTTAGCAAATAAAGAATCAGAAAAACTTCCAGAAAAAGCTACAGATAATAATACTAAAACAGGAAATACTCCTAGCATTATTTTAGCTAATTTATTTTTAGGTAAAAGTACTTCTTTTTTTCTAGCAATACTTATAATATATAAAAGAATAGCTATAGTGCTTAAAGAAAGCAAAGCTAAACTTTTACTCATATCAAGAGATACAGAATTTGATAAAAAAGGAACTCTAAGAAAAGTAAAGAATCCTAAAGAAACGAATGCGAATAAATAACTTAAAAACTTTAAAATTTGATTAATAGAACTTTTTTTTGACATAAATAATAATAATATATACTAACTTTTAATACAGTTAATTATAACATAAGAAACTCAGTTTTTTAATATTCAATAAACAAGATGTTTATAAGTATTTAGATTTTTAAATGTCTTCTCATTGCTAAAATAGAAGAAAAAATAGCTAAAATAAAGCTTACTATAAGGAGTAAAATAAATAATGTAAAGAAATGGTTTAAATAATATTTAAAAATATCTAAACCGTTGAAAAATATAACAGTCTTTTTAGCTAAATAATAAGTGGTAGGAAAAAAGAAAAGCATGGCTAAAACTGAGGAAATAAAGGCATATATAGTAGCTTCTATCAAAAATGGTCCTCTAATATACATTTTGGAAGCACCTACAAGCCTCATAACCGATATCTCTTCTCTAAATATAAATATAGAAAGCCTTATGGTGTTAAAGATAATTAAAAGACTCATCACTACAAAAAGTAAAGTAATCCAGTAGCCAATAGCATTAATCCACTTGATAATATTGTTTAATCTGTCTATTGTAGGTTTTAATTCTAAATAATTAATCTTATCTATAGCAGAATTGGAAGAGCCTAAAAATTCTACATCTCTATTTAAAGTATCAGAAATATATTCATAACTATTTATATCTTTAGCTATAACAGTCATCATAGACCCAAAAGGGTTTTCATCTAACTCTGATAAAGCTTGTAAAGTAATAGGATTGTTAGCATGAGTTTCTCTAAATTCTTCTAAAACATCTATAGCATTAGTTAAAAATACTTCTTTTACTTCAGGCATTCCTTCTATTTTTTCTTGTATTTCTAATATTTGAGAATCTTCCGCATCTAGTTTAAAATAAATTTTAATATCTACTTTATTTCTTATTTCTGTTATAGAATAGTCAAAAATACCTCTAAAGAAAAAGAATACTCCAATAATTATTAAAGTGGTAGTAAGAATAGCTATAGAAGAAATAGAAACTACTTTATTTCTTAAAAAATTAGCTAATCCAGATTTTGAAACTCTTTTTGATGATATTATTTTTTTTCTTAAATTCATATTTTTATTATTTTAAAACTATAATATATATTTACCTTCTCTTTCGTCTTTTAAAACTTTTCCATCTTGCATAGTAATGACTCTTTTTTTAAGATGGTCTATAACTCCTTTATTGTGAGTAGTAAGAATAACAGTGGCACCAAGATCATTGATCTTTTTTAAGATTTGAATAATATCATAAGTGTTTACAGGGTCTAAATTTCCAGTAGGCTCGTCTGCTATTATTATTTCGGGTCTATTTACTAAAGCTCTAGCAAGAGCTACTCTTTGTCTTTCTCCACCAGATAATTCTTTAGGAAAATGAAAATATTTATTTCTAAGATCTACTAAATCCAATACATTTGGTACATCTCGCAAAATTTCTTCTTCTGTTTTTCCTGCGGCTTCCATAGCAAAAGCTATATTTTCAAAAACTGTCTTATTAGAAAGTAATCTATAATCTTGAAAAACAACTCCTATTTTTCTTCTATAATCTGTAAGCTTTTTACCTTTCAATTTATTTACTTCATGAGAGTGAAAAGAAACTTTTCCATAAGTTGGCTTTTCTTCAGCCAAAATCATTTTAACTAAAGTGGATTTGCCTGCTCCAGAATGTCCAACAATAGAAACAAGCTCACCTTTGTCTATAGTTAAATTAATTTCATCTAAAGCTACAAAGCCACCAGGATATTCTTTTCTAACGTTTTCAAAATAAAGCATAAAAAATAAACGTTTTTATTATAAATATAATATTAGCATATTTTAAACAAAGCAAAAATATTTATTAACAAATTATAAAAATTCTTCTAAATCCCCTTTTAATAATACTTTGTCTATATTGTTAGTCTCTATTCCAGACCTTAGATCTTTAATAAGCTTATAAGGATGTAATACATAATTTCGTATCTGATTTCCCCACTCTATTTCTACAGTTTTAGATATTTGTTTACCTTCCAATTCTTTTTTTCTATTTTCTTCTTCTAATTTAAAAAGTTTAGAATAAAGTATAGCCAAAGCTTTTTCTTTATTTTGCTCTTGAGATCTTTCATTTGAAATAAATACAGAAATATTTGTAGGTTTATGAGATACTCTTACTGCTGTTTCTCTTTTATTTACATTTTGCCCTCCAGGGCCACTAGATTTGGTAGTATCTATCAAAATATCTTCTCCTTTTATATTTTCTTTAAATCTTTCAAATTCTAATTTTGGTAGTATGGGTAATATTTCTACCATAGCAAAGCTGGTATGTCTTTTACCATTTGCATTAAAAGGAGATATTCTTACCAGTCTATGCACCCCAGATTCGTTTTTAAGAGTTCCGTAAATATTTTTCCCCATTATTTCTAAAGAGATATTTCTATATCCACCATTTTCATTTTTATTTTCATCTAAAAACTCTATTTGCCAATTTTTTTTCTCAAAATATTTTAAATACATATTTAATAGCATACGGGCCCAATCTTCACTATCGTCTCCTCCTGCTCCTGCAAAAATATTTAATACAGCTCCACCAGCATCCAAAGTATTTCCTCCTTCCAGTGCTATTTTTAAATTTTTTATTTTTTGAATTACTTCTTCAGCTTCCTTTTTATTATCCCAAAAATTAGGTTTATACATTAGAGCTTCAAGACTTTCTATTTCTTTTTTTATTTCTACAGTTTCTTTTTTATTTTCTAGATTATTCATAATAAATTTAATTATAACAAAACTTTTTTAGACTTGACAAAATATACTGGCATGCTATGATATAATTGAGAAAATCTGTGCTCTAAAAACAAAAAACTAGCTTTAAGGGCTAGTTTTTATATTTTTTGAGTGGTTATATAACTTCGCTCGAACTTACTTTATCAAAAACTCCTGACAAATGAAAGCATAGGAAATGGTCTCGGTTTTGCGAAGCTGTTTTCTGGGGAAAAGGATTCGCAAAACCTCGGCTGATTTTTTCGGCTGGGGATTTCGGATTTCGCCCGCCCGCAGGAGGGGGCTGGGGAGGAATGCGGGGCGGAGTAGAAAAAAGCCACACGCATTTTGCGGTGGCTTCTGTTTTGTTTTTTACTGCGGGTTTGCTTTCGCCCAAGTCATAAACCGCTCACTTCCTATATAAAACAACCACTGTAGTGTTCTTGTAACATTTTTTATGTTTGTTTTATCAATGTTGCGGTATATAACTTTTATATTACCAATAACACAATCTGCCTCACCTTCGCTCAGTTCTGTAAAAAGGTCAGCTGCTTTTGAAACCGGGCTGGCTTCATGGTGGTTGGCGTCCGTCAAAACAGCAACTCTTTTTACTCCTTGTTGTAACGCTTTCAAGGTAATAACAGGTCCAATAGGGCTCATCAGCATACCATCACGGTCTGTGTATCCAGGCATGTTTACGTCAGTAATCACGGCATCATATGAAGCCAGTTTTACAGCTTTGTCAGCACCAGTGTACCCGTAAAAGTTAGCTCCAATCTCAGTCATTACTGTAATGTTGGCAGTTGGGCAAGCAGCTAAAATTGCTATTTTTAAGCTTTCAATGTTTTGAGGATTATCCTCTAATAACAGTATTTTCATTTTATTTAAATTTATTTGGTTATCTCTATTCCCATAAATAAAGGATCAAAGATAACCAAACAAATTGTTGTAAAGAACATTTCCTATTTTGAAACCACAAGCAATACTTATGGTTTCAAAAAGGGAGGGGATTTTTAAATCCCCAATTTTTTGAGGCTCTGCTTCCTCTAGGCTCTCCATTTAATTTTGATAAAACGGGGACAAAATCTGTACTCATGTCTAATGACAATTCCTCAAGAGTATGAGGTGGAAAAACTAAAATTGTTCCTGTAATCTTTCCCAAGCAACCCGCCAAGCAATTTCATCTTTTTTGGTACCAGTCACTTCATTTTTGTAATTAAACTTATAAACATTTTCGCCTCGACGGCATATGTCTATAAGTTTACCAAAAATTGGTGCAAGTTCTTCATTGTCCCACCGGTCATCTGGTCCAACACCTTTCAATTTTGCAAGTTTTTCAACTACTTCTTTCGCTGTTTCAAAATCAGCAGTAGCATTGTTTACCTCGCTTATTAAAAGTTGCCCGTGTTCACTTAGCATTATTACTGGTTTACCCTGCATTTTTGCAAGAATTCCCAACATATAGCCATTTTCTGGCGAGTAATCTACTTTCGCGCCATCAAAATAAGGCATATCTCTGTCGGTAAGTAATGCGTCTGCTTCGGCAAGTGCAACCACTGCATCTTCTTTGTTTGTTGCATACACAAACTCAAAACCAGTAACGGTTTTGAAAAATGCTTTAGCAACATCAAGGTTTTCTTGGGTGTCTTCTACAATTAATACTTTCTTCATCTTATTTAATTTTTTTGTTTAAAAGAACATTCACTATCAAACCATAAAATAATTTATGATCTGAATAATGAGGACAAGCAAACTGCTTGTCCAAATTTTTGCCAGAGGCAACAGCTACTTTACTTCACTGTGCTTTGTTTGGATTTTTTCGTGCCCTTGTTTAGCTCGTATATGCTATAACCAGTTGAAAGCAAAAACATGCCTCCAAATGTGTACATAATTATTTTAAAAGCATACATATCTGTAATACCTCCAAAGTAATATGCTATTAACAGCAATGTACAAACCAACAAAGACAATGCTGATATTTTCAACATAACTCTGTTTTTAATAGTTCGTCTTGATGATAGCATATTGCTAGCAATATGTCAATACCTCCGCCCCGCATTCCTCCCCAGCCCCCTCCTGCGGGCGGGCGAAATCCGAAATCCCCAGCCGAAAAAATCAGCCGAGGTTTTGCGAATCCTTTTCCCCAGAAAACAGCTTCGCAAAACCGAGACCATTTCCTATGCTTTCATTTGTCAGGAGTTTTTGATAAAGTAAGTTCGAGCGAAGTTATATAACCACTCCTTTTTCGGACAAGAGTCCATTTTGAACGAATCCAAGCGGACGGCACGAAGTGCCGTCCAAGCATTTCCCTCTGAAAAATCCTGCATTTCGGGCGCGCTTGCGCGCACCTTTTTGTTTTGGAGGAGGAGGTTCGAAATCCAATACAATTTTTGCAATTCTTCAAAAAGAATTTTTGTTCTCAAATATTTTTTGATATACTGGAAATGTTGTAATCCATTATCAGTTAGTTGGCAGAAATGGCTATTTCAGTTTTCTAACTAACGTTAGGATTACAACCTGAAGTAGCCATTTCTGCTTGAACAAAAAAATATATGTCACAAAAATTCTTTTTGTATGCTCGCAAATCCACTGATGTCGAGGATAAGCAAGTTTTGAGTATTGAGGCACAGTTGGACGAATTGCGAGACTATGCCAAGCGAGAAGCGATAGAAATTTCCGCCGAGTATGTTGAAAAACAATCTGCGAAAACTCCAGGTCGCCCTATTTTTAATAAAATGTTAGACGAGATTGAAAAATCCGGCGGAAGTATTCTCGCTTGGCATCCAGATCGTCTCGCAAGAAATAGTATTGATGGTGGAAAAATAATTTACCTCCTCGACACAGGGAAACTTGCGAGTTTAAAATTTCCTACATTTTGGTGCGATAGCACTTCACAAGGAAAATTTATGTTAAACATGGCTTTCGGGCAAAGTAAATATTATGTGGATTCTCTTTCCGAAAATACAAAAAGAGGAATGCGCCAAAAAGTCAGGCGCGGAGAATATCCAGGACTAACTCCGATTGGTTATATTAACGACTCGCG
>CAYMRR010000001.1:0-54380 GCA_964393005.1 uncultured Candidatus Saccharibacteria bacterium | reverse complement strand
GAACAAAAACTATTCACATAGATAAAAAATCCGCGCCTATTGTTCGTAAAGCGTTTGAAATGTATTCGCAAGGTAATCAAACACTAGATACTATCGGTATGTTTTTGGCGCAAAATAATCTTTTTGCAAAAAACGGAAAGAAAATCCACCGAACTCGTGCCACTTTCATTTTATCCAATCCATTTTACTACGGACACTTTAGATTTAATAAAGAAATTTACGAAGGCAAGCACGAGCCAATCGTGGAAAAGAAACTTTGGGATAAAGTGCAAGAAGTGATGAAACAAAGAGGTCGTCCAAGACACAAAGCAAAAAATGAACCTCAAGCATATTGCGGATTGTTAAGCTGTGGAAATTGCGGAATGATGATCACTGGCGAATACAAGGTTAAAACTCAACTTAATGGTACGCAACATTTTTACACCTACTATCATTGTTCTAAAAAACGCAGAGATATGAAATGTCATGAACCTTGTATTCGCCAGGAAGTCTTGGACGGACAAATTTCATCACTTTTGCAAAAAGTTTCTTTACCACAAGACTGGGTGGACTATCTAAACCGACGACTTGAAAAAGACAAAGTGGAATCCGCCCAGTCTGTTTCTGCTTTGGTATCAGAGAACGAGAAACGCATACAAGACATCACCACGAAGCTCCAGCGACTTTTAGACGGCTATTTAGACCAAGACATAGACAAAGAAGTATATCGTTCTAAAAAATCAAAACTGCTTTCCGAAAAAAAGTCGCTGGAAGAAGAAATTTCTCGTTCTCAAATGAAGCAGAAACATTGGCTCGAACCGATGGAAAAGTGGATAAAGGACGCACAGAATATAGAAAAAATTGCATTGGATACAGACCTTTTTCGCAAAAAGGTCTGTGCCAAAGAAATCTTTGGCTCGAACCTCCTCCTCCAAAACAAAAAGGTGCGCGCAAGCGCGCCCGAAATGCAGGATTTTTCAGAGGGAAATGCTTGGACGGCACTTCGTGCCGTCCGCTTGGATTCGTTCAAAATGGACTCTTGTCCGAAAAAGGAGCCAATAGTCAGGATCGAACTGACGACCTCATCCTTACCATGGATGCGCTCTACCGACTGAGCTATATTGGCTGATAAATATAAATAAAAGTATAGCAAATAAAATTTAATATACAAATTTTAATCAACAGAAAATATCTTACTCGGGCTAGTAGCTCCAGAAATAAGACGAATATTATTAGTATTAAATTCTCTTTTTAAGATTTTTAATATCGCCTCATTTGCCCAACCATTTCTAGCTTCTTCTCTTACAGAGATGAGATATTCATCTTCTTTTTTAGATTTTTCAAAAGATTCTTTCTTTTGCTCTGTTTTTACTTTTACTTTTATATACATTTTTTTAATTTTTTAAGAATTTATTTTATAGCTATTTATTATCTCTTTCTTTTCTCCAGTTTTCTATATTTTTATGATGCCCAGAAAGCAATACTTCTGGCACTTTATATTTTTTAATTTTCCCTGTTTTAGCATTTCCTATTTTTCTTTCGTAAATTTCTGGTCTAGCATAGACTTCACTACTAGCCACCCTATTTTCTTCTAAGCTTTCTGTATCATGAAGTACTCCAGCTATTTGCCTAGATATAGCATCTATCATAATAAGTGCAGGCAATTCTCCTCCAGTCAAAACAAAATCACCTACTGAAAGATCTATTATTTTAGAGTTTAGAGTAATATCTTTTTCTTTTAATTCTTTTTTCTTATTAGCTAAAATATCTTTTATGACTTTATTTACCCTAGCATCTATGCCTTCATATCTACCACAGATAAAAATAATATAATCATATTTTTTAGCATAAGTTTTAGCTAAATTATTATTAAAAATTTCTGCACTTGGTACAAAGTTGACTATTAAAAGATTTTTCTTTGCTTTCTTTTTATCTTTTTCTATTTCTTTTAAAATTTTAGCAAAAGTATTTATTATAGGGTCTACCCAAAGCACCATACCAGGCCCCCCTCCATAAGGTTTGCCATCTGTCCTGCCATGCTTATCTTTTGTATAGTCTCTTAATTGAAAAGTTTTGATATTAATAAGCTTTTTATTTACAGCTTTACCTATTATAGATTCTTCTCCATAAGAGTTTATTATTTCTGGAAATAAGCTTATTACAAAATACTTCATATTTATTAAATTTTAACTTATTTTAGCAAGTTTTTAAAGTTAAAAACACTTGACAAAACTATCTAGATTTGCTATGATATAATTTAAGAAATATGCCCCTCTTTTAAACAAAACCGCCTAAAAAGCGGTTTTATTTTTTAATATTATTAATAGATAAATAAATTAAAGATTTTTAATTTCATCCATTACTGCATCTACATCATCAAGGTGAGATCTATATCCTTCTTCTCCAGATTGTGCACCAAGCATTTCTTCTGGTTCGTTGATTTTAAGATTTACTCTAGCATTATTTTTCATTCCTACTACACGAAGTAAAGTACGAATAGCTTTTGCTGTAGCACCTTGGCGACCTATAATCTTTCCCATATCATCTTTACCAACATCTACAGTGATAAGTACCCCCATTTCATCTACCTTTCTTTCTATTTTTACATCATTTGGATTGTCTACTAAACTCTTCACTATGTATTCTACAAATTCTGAATCTTTAACCATATATTTAATTTTCAATTTTATTTATTTCTAACAAAAACTTAATAACCAATCTATTATAGCACGCAAAAAAGTATTCTTTTTTAAATATTAAGAAATGTTAATTATTTCTTTTTTAAATCTTTTTTGGGTTGAGTTACACTTTTTTTAGGTAAAACATTTATCTTTTTACCTTCAATAATCTTTTTACTTATTAGAAAATTGTGAACTGTAGGAGAAGTTTTTGCTCCTACTCCTAGCCAATATTTTATTCTATCAGCTTTAAATTCATATACTCCACTTTTTGGATTATAAAATCCTAAGTCTTCTATAAATTTATGAGTTTTTGGTTTATAAGTATGAGGTGTAACGATCAATTTAAAATGAGGATCATTTTTTCTTCCCAATCTTTGTAATCTGATTTTTAGCATAATAAATTTGTATTAATTTTTATCTCGATAATATAGCACATTTATCTAAAAAAGAAAAGAGATAAGAAAATTATCGTAAAAGTTCATAATCTATTTGTCTTAAGTCTAAATTGGTAGCTTTTACTCTTATTTTCACTCTATCCCCTATTCTCCATTCTTCTCCAGAATTTTCACCTATTATTTTTGAAAGTTTACTATTATAAACATAAAAATCTGCCCCTAAATCTTTTAGGCGAATCATACCTTCGGCTTTACTTTTTGCTTCTTCTACATATATGCCCCACTGAGAAATACCAGAAACTACACCTTCAAATTCTTTACCAATTCTATAAGACATATATTCTGTCTGCTTGTATTTTACACTTCCTCTTTCAGCATCTTGAGCTTCTTTTTCTCTTTTGCTTGCAAGGTCACACATTCTATCAAAATAATATTTTTCTTCAGCTTTTGGAAAATCTTTATTTAATATTCTAAAAAGTATTCTATGTAGCAAAATATCTGGATATCTACGAATAGGAGAAGTAAAATGAGAATAATAAGGAAAAGCTAAACCATAGTGTCCAATATTTTTTGTAGAATAAATAGCTTTTTGCATACTTCTTGTCACATGAAGAGAAAGTAAATCTTTTTCAGCTTCTCTACCTTCTTCTTTTAATTTTAGAAAAAGATTATTTAATTCTGTAGTTGGTATTAACCCATCTATAAAACGAACATTTTCATTTAAAGATTTTATAAAAAGTGCAAGCTCATGCATTTTTTCTGATTCTGGTTTATTGTGAATTCTATAAATAGATATTTCAGGAGCATTGTTTTTCTTTTGTTCATCATTTATAAATTTAGACACTTTTCTATTAGCGAGTAGCATAAACTCTTCTATTAATTTATTAGCATCTTTAATCTCTACCAAAAATACATCTACTGGTACTCCTTTTTTATCTAATTTGAATTTTACTTCTTGAGATTCTATTTCTAATGCTCCATTATCTTTATTTTCTTTTTCTAAAATTTTGGCTAAATTATTTAAAATATTTATCTCTTCAGCAAAATCTCCTTTTCCTGTTTCTATACTTTTTTGAGCATCATTGTAAGTAAGACTTTTGTCAGATTTGATAAGAGTTTTTCCATACCACTCTTTTACTATTTTAGCTTTTTCTGTCATTTCAAAAACAGCACTAAATGCAAGCTTTTCTTCTCCTTCTTTTAAAGAGCATAAGTCGTTTGAAAGCACTTCTGGAAGCATTGGTATAGTCCTGTCCACCAAATACACACTAGTTTCTCGAAAGACAGCTTCTTCATTCATTTTAGAATCTTCTTTTAAATAAAAAGAAACATCGGCAATATGTATACCTATTTCATAGTTATTATTTTCTAATTTTCTTACACTTATAGCATCATCAAAATCTTTTGCATCTGGTGGGTCTATAGTAAAAGTAGTAATATTTCTAAAATCTCTTCTGCCATCTATTCCATTTTCATTTAAAATTTTATCTTCTTCGGTTATTCCTCTTTTGTAAAGAGCTTCTGCTTCTTCTAGCACATCTTCTCTAGGTTTATCTGAAAAACCTCTTTCAAGAGCAAAAGCTAGCATTTCGGCATTATTTTCTCCAGGCTTTCCTAAAATTTTAATAACTTTAGCAAACGGGCTTCTCTTATGATCTGTCCAGTGAGTTATTTCTACTACTACTTTATCTCCTGGTTTAGCTCCCAAAGTTTTATCTTTTTCTATGACAAAGTCGGTATAAGTTTTTTTATCATCTGGAACCAAAAATAAAGTATTGTTTTCTTCTTCTAATTTTCCAGAATGAGCATATTTTGCTCTTTCTACATTTCTTAAAACTTTTCCATAAAAAGTATCTACTTCTGTCTTTTCATTTCTTTTCATTCCTAACACTTCTACTTCGGCAATATCTCCATGCAAAGCAGTATTTAAATGATCTCTATCAATAAACACATATTCTCCTTCAGTAAAATATTCATCTATACCTTCATGATGTTCTAAAAGTTTCAAATAGCCATCACCTTTACTTGTAATGATTATTTTCCCTTGCACTATTTTATTCATAATTTAAAATTATTATATCACAACTAATAATTCTTATTAAATTTTTATTTAATAATTAATCTAAAATTTATCTTACTATACCTATTTCTCCTTCTTTTTCTTTTATAAAGCCGTTTATTTCTAGACTCATAAGAGCTACCAAAGAATCTGTATAACTCATATTATATTCTTCTTCTAAATTTTCTAATAATATATCTTTTTCTATACTTCCAGCTTGCAAAACTTTTTGTAATATATTTTTTTCATATTCAGAAAGAGTGTCTAATATATTTTTAAATTTATTTTTTTCTTCTTCATTATTAAAATTTAAAGCAAGGACTCCTTGTACATCTTTATTGATATTTAAAAAATCTAAAAGATCTGTAATATTTAAAATTGGTGTAGCACCTTCTTTTATGAGCTTATTAGAACCTACAGACCCTTCAGCAAAAATATTATTTGGTATAACTCCTACATCTTTATTATAATCTAAAGCTAATTTGGCTGTAATAAGAGTACCACTTTTTTCTCCAGCTTCTACTATAAGCACAGCATCAGATATAGCTGCCATCACTCTATTTCTTGCAGGGAAAAAATATATTTCACTTTTTCTATCTATTTCGTATTCTGAAATAAAAATATTTTCAGCTTTAAGCAAATCTTCGGCTAAAGAAATATTTTGAGAAGGATATAAAACTTTTTTACTAAGCCCAGACCCAGGTATAGAAATAGTAGGCAAATCATTTTTTAAAGAAAACTTATGAGCTAAAGAATCTACACCTAAGGCAAGACCAGAAACTATTATTACTTTTTCTCCCGTCAGATATTTTAGCAAATAGCTAAGTACTTCTTTTCCATAATTTGTATTTTTTCTACTACCTACTATTGTCAAAACTTTATAATCTTCTCCATCAAAATTTTTATTTAAAAAATTATCTAAATTTTCTTTTGATTTATATTTTATAAAAAGCTGTTTTGGTGTATCTTTTATTTCCAAAAGTGGAGAAAGAAGAGCATATTTATAAAAATCTTTCTTTAAAATTTTTACTATAGAATAGTCATCAAAATCTAAAAATTCATCTATTTTATCTTCACTCGCCTTTTCAGTTAAAGAAAATTCTTCTATATTTTCTGTTTCTTCCATTTCTTCTTTAAAAATATTTTTAAATTCTTGAGACATATACTTAATGATAAAATTTTATTTTTCTTATCTTTAATTTATTTTAATTTATTTTAATTTATTTTAATTTTATCATAAAATAAAAACCCCATATAAACCAAAACTTATTTATAGGTGTTTTGACTTATTTGGGGTTTTAAATTTAGAATAAGAAATTAATCAAAATTTTCTAAATTAAATCTTTGATTAGTATTAAATTTTTCTGCGTCTCTTATGGAGGTAAAACTTTCAGATTTTTGATAATAAATAGCAAAAGGTCTGTATGTAGTTCCTACTCCCGCATCCAATAAATACCAATCTATAATGCCTTTATGTCTTCCGATAGGGATAATTTTTATTTTTCTATAACAATAAGAATCTATTCTATTTTTATTTTTTATAATAGATATATATTCACTTAAATCCATATCTCTATTTCTCCAGACTTGTCCGTTTTTAAAAGACATTTCTTCTATATGAACTTTAAAAAAGTTATAAAAAAAACTTTGATCACCTTCATATCCGTCGACATAGACATGTGGAAAATAAAACTCAGACTCTCTTTTCCCTACAAAAAATCCTTCTACCGTTATTTCTCTATTATTTCTAGCAGCAAAAAATTTTACAGTATATCTATCCCTCACTCTTAAATTTTCCCAAGAAAGATTGCTAATATAAGGGTTTCTAGAGATAGCTTTTTCTTTGTTATTTGTTTTGTCTATTATGTTAATAGTTTTAGAAAAAAAAGAAGCAGAAATTCCTTTATTTTTTTCTACAGCATCTTTATTTCTTTCTAAAATAAAAGTTTTTACTTTATTTAATACTTCTGTATCTGTATAATAAGAATTTAAAACAGTGTAGTATAAAGAAATATTTAAAGTAAAAGCCAAAACTAAACTAACAAAAACTCTAAAAAAACTCATATTTTCTGTAAAACGGATTTTAGAAGAATTGAGTAAAATAAAATTGTAAAACAATGCTCCAGTCCCTTTTAAACTAGTTTGTATTTTTGCTACTCTATCATCTTTATAAAGATGAAAAACATTTTTTCTCTCATTATCTTCAGAATTTTCTTCATTATCTGCTACTAAATTTAATTTTCTAGTATTTTCAGAATAAGAAAGAAGCATTGGTTTTGAAAGTCTATACCAAAACCAAATAGCTGGAGATAGAAAGTATCCAGGAGGTAAAATAAGGCCTACTTTTTCTGAAAATCTAGTATAGAGAACCCTTACTCGCCCATTCTTTGTATATACAGTACTAGTAAATACATGAAGTGACAAAGTTATAGTATCCCAAAGAAAATCTACTATATTTACATTAGTTCGTAAACCTGGAAACATATTTATTAAAACTAATAAATATATTATCCATACTAAAAAGAATTTAATAAACTCCCAAAGTCTAAATCTGCTGGCTGCAGGATTTATTCCAAGAGCAAGATTTATTCTAAATTCTTCATTATTACTAATAAATAGATTTGAAATAAAAGTTATTAAAAATACTATTATTAGGAAAATAATAAGCTTTACTACGGATACTATTATCATAGCTCCAAGCATGGCTACACCGACTAATATTAAACCTATTAGAGCGGAATTTTTAAAAAACTTGTCCATTTTTGTCTATTTGGTTTTAAAGATTTATTATAAAAGTACTTGTTTCTAAAAGAAAAATATCAAAAAAACTGTATTTTGTCAAATAAAATAAAAAAGAAAAAACCCTCCAAAAAGAGAGTTTTTAAATATTAGGCCGATATTCCACCAATTGTATCATAGCATGTCTATATTTAAAAGTCAAGGGTTTCTAGAATACTTTTTTGATTTTTTATTTATAGTATTCAGAGTAATTTGTGGACCCTAGCGGAATCGAACCGCTCACCTCCGGAGTGCAAAACCGGCGCTCTACCATATGAGCTAAGGGCCCCTAGAAAACAAAAACTATTATAGCATAAGAAAATAACTTTTAAAAGAATAAAGCTTTTAGAAAAGTATAGATTTATGCTTTGAGGTGCGAGCGGGATTTGAACCCGCGAATGACGGTTTTGCAAACCGCAGCGTTAGACCACTTCGCCATCGCACCAATTATTTTAACTTTACTAGTTTACCATATTTCAAATATTAATAAAATTATTAAGAATTTATTTTTTTTTAAAATTTATGTTAAAATAGATTTTAGTTTTAAGCTCGGGTGGTGGAATCGGTATACACGAAAGACTTAAAATCTTTTGCCTCACGGCTTGCGGGTTCAAGTCCCGCCCCGAGCACAAACTTTATGATGAGTATTTTTTTTATTTTAGCTAAATATTTAATATTTTTTACACCTTTTATTTTACTTTATTATCTTTATAAAAATAAAAAACAAGAACAATTTAAAAAAAGTCTTTTTACTAATATTAAAAAAATGATATTGGTTTCTTTTTCTGCTGTACTTTCTTGGGTTATGGGTAGCATGGTAATAAAAAATATTTTAAAAATAGAAAGACCTACTACAGTAGGAGAATTTATCACTCCTATAGACCCTTATTCTTTTCCTTCTGGACATACTACTTTTATAGTAGCTTTGGGAGTAGCTTTATATGCTTATGATAAAAAGCTTGGAATTTTTACAATTATTTTAGGAGTGCTAGTAGGAGTTTCTAGAGTATTAACTGGAGTACATTTTTATATAGATATACTGGGAGGCTTGGCTATAGGAATGATTTTTGGATTTTTATTTATTAACATCTTTATAAGACTTACTAAAAATCTAATTTAAAAGAATTAGCAAAAACAGCTTCTAAAATTGTGTTATAATTTTAATAAAGTTGAGTCTTTATTTTTTATTTTATGTATTTAAAATCGGTAAGCATGCAAGGCTTTAAAAGCTTTGCTAAGAAAGTAAATCTAGATCTTACTTCTCCTGCTACAGGAGTGGTAGGGCCTAATGGATCTGGCAAATCAAATGTAGCCGAAGCGATTCGCTTTGTGCTTGGAGAGCAAAGTATGAAAGGCCTTAGGACAAAAAGTAGTAGCGACCTTATCTTTAAAGGATCTTCTACTTTATCCCCTCTTTCTAGAGCTAGTGTATCTATACATTTAGATAATAAAGAAAAAAAGATAAACGATAAAATCTACAATAGCAAATCTGAAACTTCATCTATACTTTCAAATTTTATAAATCTTGATGAGATAATTCTAACAAGAGAAATATTTTCTGATGGAGTTGGAGAATATCTTATAAATGGCACAAAGGTTAGGCTAAAAGATGTGCAAGAGCTTTTGGCTATGGCCAATATTTCTGTTGCAGGACATACTATAGTCAATCAAGGAGAAGCAGATAGAGTATTGCTGGCTAATAGCTCTGAAAGAAGAGAAATGATAGAAGACGCTCTTGGGCTACGAATCTATCATATGCGAATAAAAGAAGGAGAAAAAAAGCTTGAAAAAGTAAAATCACATCTTAAAGAAATAGAGATCATACGAAAAGCAAATGTTCCCCATCTCAATTATTTACGAAAACAAGTAAAAGAGCTTGAAAAGCGAGAAGAAGAAATTGGCCTAATGGATGAGATGCTTTCCGTCTATCTTTTTAGAGAAGATAAAGATATAGAAAAAAAGAAAAAAGAATTAGAACACGAAAGTATAGACAATGAAATAAGTTCTTTAGAAACAAAATTGCACACTTTGCTTGATGCTAAAAAAGAAATAGAAAAAAAAGATATAGAAGAAGAAAGTGATAAAATAATCTTTTTGAGAGAAGAAATTAAAAAAGAAGAAGAAAAACTATTTACTCTTACTAAAAAAAGAGAAGAAATGTATTCTGAAATATTGAATCTAGAAGTAGAAATTAGATTTTTAATAAAAAAAGAAGAAGATTTAAAAAGAGAAAAATTAAAAGAAAGTGAAAGAAAAGAAATAGCAGACTATTTTATAAATAAAAATAAATTTTATTCTTATAAAGAAAATAGAAATCTTATTTGGAATAATATATTTAATTTTTTTGGAGCTAAAGATTATATAGCTTTAAATGACTCTCTAGAAAGAGCAAAAGAAAACGAAATATCTTTTCTATCTGAAATAGAAAAAGCATCTCAACATGATTCACTTTCTTCTTCTATTTCTATAGAAAATGAAAATCAAGAAAATCTAAACAAAGAAACAGAATTATTAAATATAAAATTAAGCGAAAGAAAAATAGTATTAGAAAGACTAGAAATAGAAAAGGAAGAATTACTACGAAATATAGAAAATAAAAAAATAGAACTTTCTAATTTAGAAAAAGAAGATAAAAATAGATTTTATAGAATGGATAATGATATTTTGGAAGTAAAACTTAATTTAGAAAAACTTTATTCTGCTAGAGAAATAATTAAAAACAAAGAAGAAGCTTTGACTCTTCAAGAATTAAATTTTGACACCCTTATTCAAGATATGAGCTCTCTTATTGGAGATAAAATATTTAAATACAAAACTTTGGATTTAGATAATATTCCAGAAATAGAAAAAATGTTTTATAGCTTGCCTCAGCCAGAACTTTCTAAAAGAATAGAGAGAAGTAAAATAAGAATAGAAGAAAGTGGAGTAATAAATGCAAGAGAAATAATAAGTGAATATGAAAACTTAAGTGAAAGAGATGGGTTTCTAATAAAAGAAATTACAGACTTAGAAGAATCTAGAGCTAATTTAGAAAACTTGATACAAGAATTAAAAGATACTTTATTAAATGACTTTAATATTGGCCTTGAAAAGATAAATCATAATTTTAACCACTATTTTAATGAAGTCTTTCCTGGCGGTAAAGCTTCTTTATCTTTAGAAAAGATAGTAAATAAAAATAAAATTCAAGATATAGAAAAGTTAGATGAAAGTTTAGAATTAGAGGAAAAAGAAAAAAAGGAGCCAGGTATAGAAATCTCTGTAAACTTACCAGAAAAAAAGGTAAAAGATTTGCAAATGCTTTCTGGTGGAGAGAGGGCTCTATCTTCTATTGCTCTTATATTTGCTATGAGCTCTATAAATCATCCACCTTTTATGGTTTTAGATGAGACAGATGCTGCTCTTGATGAATCTAATGCTAGAAAATATGGAAAAATGATAAGAAGGCTTTCAGAAAAATCTAAACTACTTATAATTACTCACAATAGAGAAACTATGAATCAATGTGATGTGCTTTATGGTGTGACTATAGGAAGCGATGGATCATCTAAACTTCTTTCTATAAAATTTGATGAAGCTACTAGTTATGCTAAATAATAAGTATAGAGAGTTTTGATAAAAATAAATCTCTTGTTATACTCCTGTGCTATAATAAAAAAACTAATTTATTTTATCTTTTTTTTGTTTTTAAATTATTAAACCCACTATTAAATAAACTAATATTTATATTTTATGAAATTACTTATTGTAGAGTCACCAAGCAAAGCAAAAACTATCGAAAAATATCTCAGTGGTGATTATACTGTGCGAGCTTCTGTAGGCCATATTCGTGATTTACCAAAATCAAATAAAAAAGCTCTTGATATAGAAAATGGGTTTATTCCAAATTATGAAGTGGTAAAAGGAAAAGAAAAAGTAATTGCAGAGATTAAATCTTTAAGCAAAAAAGCTAGTGAGACTATTTTAGCTACCGACCCCGATAGAGAAGGAGAAGCAATAGCTTGGCATGTAAAAGAAGCCTTAGGGCTTAAAAAGGCTAAAAGAGCAGTATTTAATGAAATAACTAAAGAAGCAGTACTTGAAGCTCTAAAAAATCCAAGAGAAATAGATATGGACTTAAAAGAAGCTCAAGAAGCTCGTAGAGTTTTAGATAGGTTAGTAGGCTATGATTTGTCTGGAATTATTTGGAAAAAAGTCCGATATGGTCTTTCTGCTGGAAGAGTGCAGTCTCCAGCTCTTAGGATAATAATGGAAAGAGAAAGAGAAATACGAAATTTTATTCCTATAAAATATTACAATATTGCCGCAGAAGTAGAAACAAAAGGACGTCTCAAAGAATCTAAAAAATATAAATTAGTCTTAGATTGCGAACTCGAGCCAGGTTTAAAACCAAAAACTAATTCAGTAGAAGCAAAAGAATTAGCTATAAAAATAGTAAAAGAAGGTAAAGCTGGAAATTGGTATGTAAAAGATATAAAAGAAACTAATGCAAAATCTTCCCCTCGTCCTCCTTTTATTACTTCCACTTTACAGCAAACTGCATCTAGTAGACTAGGATATTCTCCAAAAAAGACAATGATACTAGCTCAAAAGCTTTATGAAAAAGGGTTTATTACTTATATGAGAACAGATTCTACCAATTTAGCAACTTCCGCTATAAAAGAAATAGAATCTTTAATCTTAAAAAATTATGGAAAAGAATATTTAGAAAAAAGAGTTTATAAAACTAAATCTAAAAATGCACAAGAAGCCCATGAAGCTATAAGACCTACTCAAATAAAAGTTTTATCTGCTGGAACATCTTCTGATGAAAAAAGACTTTATAATCTTATTTGGAGTAGAACAGTAGCCTCCCAGATGAAAGATGCAAAACTTTTAAGAACTAAAATAATAGCCAATATAGAAAACAGTAAAGATTATCCAGATTTTTATATAAATGGCTCTGTAGTTATTTTTGATGGATGGCTAAAAGCTGAAGAAGATGGAAGAGGAGAAGATTTTATTTTACCTAAACTTGAAATAGGAGATACTCTAAAACTTTTGACCATTAATTCTATAGAAAAAGAAACATTACCCCCTAGCAGATATTCTGAAGCAAGTCTGATAAAAGAATTAGAAAAAAGAGATATTGGTAGACCATCTACCTATGCTTCTATTATCTCTACTATAGAAGATAGAGGCTATGTAGAAAAAATAAACAGATCACTCTTTCCTACAGATACAGGAGAAGTGGTTTCTGATTTTCTTGAAGAAAATTTTGCAAAATATATATCAGATAGCTTTACTAGTGACATGGAAAAAGATTTAGATAAAATAGCCGAAGGAAAACTTACTTATAAAAAACTACTTACAGATTTTTATAAGCCATTTCAAAAAGAAATAAAAGAAAAAGATAAAATAGAAAAAGTAAACAATTTTGGAGAAGCACCAAAAGATATAAAATGTCCGGAATGCAATTCTAAAATGATAGTAAAGCTTTCTAAAACTGGTAAATTTTATTCTTGCTCTAAATTTCCAGATTGTAGTGGAGCGAGAACATTAGATGGAGAAGTGTTAGAAGGTCCAAAAGATACCGGAAAGATTTGCCCTAAATGTGAAAAAGGAAAACTAATAGAAAGATCTGGAAGATATGGTAAATTTATAGCTTGCTCAGATTATCCAAAATGTAAATATATAGAAGTAAGTGAAGAAGAAAAACAAAAAAAGAGCACTGGAGTAAAATGTAATAAATGTGAAGACGGTTATTTAGAAGAAAGAAGAGGTAGATTTGGTATATTTTATTCTTGTTCAAATTATCCTACTTGCAAATTAGCTATTAAAGCTAAACCTACAGGACATAATTGTAAAATGTGTGGAGAGCTTATGATGGAAGGAACAAAAACTATTCCAGAGAGATGTTCTAGTAAAACTTGTCCAAATCATAACCCACATAAGCTAGATAAAAAGAAATAAAAAAAAGCCGCTTGAGAAGCGGCTTTTAAATCTTTATCCTAAAATATTTTTATTTTATGGAGATTACTCTTTCTCCACATTTCTTTAAGAAATATTTCGGTTTATGTCCGTGATATGCTAAGCATTTGTCTAGCATCTTGGCTAACTCTTTAGCTGAATTACTGGTAACATAAAGGTCACAATACTCTTTACCAGAACCTTTAACCTTAGCTTGTAGTAAAAAAGTAAAGACACCCATTATTTTTACCACTTTGATCTCTTTGTACTCTGTGTTACATATAAATGTGACACTTTGTTTTTTTAAGAGTGCAGCGTCTTCTAACCCTTCATAATAATCTGCAGGATTATTGAGCTTCACATCTTTAAAGGTCTTAATTTTTAGAATTTCCTCTTGTTTAAGGATAATTCTTTTTCCATTTCCGTTTTGTTTCTTAGTGTTTTCTGCCATTTCTGCCATAATAAAAAAATTTAGTTTGTTTGAATTTAAAAGAACTCTATTAAGAAATATATCACAAGTACTCTATATCTGTCAAGTTTTTATTTTAATTTTTAATCTAAAAGATGCTAAACTTAATATAATATTTAAAGTATATATTTATGTCAAAAAATGAGAAAATCCCCTCTTATTTAGAGATTTTAAAAAATTCTCCAAAAGAAAAAGAGTTTTCTACTCAAAATATAGAGCTTATTAAAAAAGCTTATGATTTTGCCAAAAAAGCTCATGAAGGATCTTTACGAAAGTCTGGAGAATCTTATTTTTCTCATTGTGTATTTACTGCTATAAATATTGCTAGACAAAATATGGATACCACTACCATTATAGCTGGGCTTTTGCATGACACTTTAGATGAAACAAATATAAAAGAAGAAGATATAGAAAAAGAATTTGGTAAAGAAGTTTTATTTTTAGTACTGGGAGTCAAAAAATTGGGTACTATAAAATATAAAGGAGTAGAAAGACATGCTGAAAGTATGCGAAAGTTTTTTGTAGCTTTGGCTGAAGATATAAGAGTGGTAGTTATAAAGCTTTGTGATAGGTTGCATAATAGCTCTACTTTAGAATATATAGAAGAAGACAAAAGAAAAAGAATAGCACTAGAGACTCTAGAAATATATGCTCGCCTGGCAGATAGGCTAGGTATGGGAAAATTAAAAAGTGAGCTAGAAGACAATGTATTTCCTTATGTCTTTCCTAAAGATTATCTGAAAACAAAAGAGCTTTATAATACTCAAGAAGCAGCCAGAGAAGAATATCTATTAAATATATTAAATAAAGTCAAAGAAGAGCTTTCTATATTTGAAATAGATTATATAAAAATAGATCACAGACTAAAACATCTCTATTCTCTTTATGAAAAACTAAAATCTCATGATTGGGATATACAAAAAATTTATGATATAGCTGCTATGCGAATAATAGTAAAAGATATACCTACTTGCTATCAAGCTTTAGGAGTGATACATGGCCTCTACAAGCCTATTCCTGGCCGTTTTAAAGACTATATAGCACTTCCTAAGCCAAATGGCTATCAATCTTTACATACTACCTTATTTGACGGTGAAGGAGGAGCTTTTGAAATACAAATTAGAACTCTTTTTATGCATGAAGAAGCTGAATACGGTATAGCCTCTCACCTAAGCTATAAAGAAGCTGGAGACAGTAAAAAAATCAAAAACCAAAAAGAAGGAGAGAAAATAAAAAATATAAATCAAAAAATAGCTTGGACTAAAAGCTTACTCTTAAAGCAAGAAGAAGATAAAGTAGACAATGAATTTATAAAAGAAATAAAAGAAGAATTTTTTGATAAAACTTTATTTATACACACTCCTAAAGGAGATGTTATAGAAATGCCTCTCGGCTCTGGAGTAATAGATTTTGCTTATGCTGTACACTCAGATATCGGAAACCATGTTTTTGGAGCAAAAGTTAATAATAAATTGGTATCTCTTAATACCAAACTAAAAGATGGAGATATGGTAAGTATTATAACCAAAGAAGACTCTAAACCTAGCAGAAAATGGCTAGACTATACAGCTACATCTTTAGCAAAGAGACATATTAAAAATTATTTAAAAGAACATAAAAAATTCTTTTAAAGCAAAATTATAAACTAAAATTTTGTATATCAAAATCTTCTGACTCTCTTATTTCTTCTTGACTTCTATCATCTTCAAGTTTAAAATTTTGATCCTTCTCTTCTTTATTTATTTGGTCAAGTATAGACCCTCCTCCAAAAATATTCTTTTTTATTTTATCAAACATTCCTTCATGAGTCTTTTCTACTCCTGCTTTTTTAATAAGATTAGCTAAAGCAAAAAGTTCATCTTCTGAAAAGTAGTCTATTGTTATTTTTCCTCCTTTTTCTTTAGGCTCTATTCTTACCCTTGTCCCCAAACTTTCTGCGAGGTTTTCTTCTAAATTAAGAACTTCAGGATTTGCTAATAAAGATTTTTTTCTAACCTTTTCTCTAGCACTTCTTCTAGCTAAACTCTCTGCTTCTCTTACTGTCATTTTTCGCATAAGCATTTCTTTAAAAAGAGTGATTTGTTCTTCTCTCTTATCTACTAGCATAAGTAGTGGCCTGGTATGCCCTTCTGATATTTTTCCTGCTACCAGAGCTTCTAAAATCTCCTGAGGAAGCATTAAAATGCGGACAGTATTAGAAACATATTCTCTACTTTTTCCTACTTTTCTACCAATTTCTGCCCAAGAAAGTTTAAATTCATCTGCTAACTGCTGAAAAGATTTGGCTCTATCTACAGAGTTCAAATCTTCTCTTTGTATATTTTCTATAATAGCTAATTCTAACTTTGTCCTATTATCATCTCCAGTGCGGACTACACAGGGTATTTCTTTTATTCCAGCTATTTTTGAAGCTCGCAACCTTCTTTCTCCAGCAATAAGTTCATAAGATACAGAAATAGAACCATCTTCTTTGGATTCTTCTTTTCTAGTTACTACTAGAGGTTGCAAAACTCCATATTGCCTAATACTTTCAGCCAAATCTTTTAAACTTCTCTCATCAAACTCTCTACGAGGCTGATATGGATTTGGTAATATTTTATTTGTTTCTATCCAAAAAACTGCATTTTGTAATTCTCCCATAAGATTTATTTTATTTATTTTTTAATTATAGCATGGAAAAGTTTCTCAAATATGTTAAGATATGTGTATAAATTTTAATTTGCCGAAGTGGTGGAATGGTATACACGTGCGACTCAAAATCGCATGCCTTACGGCTTGTGGGTTCAAGTCCCACCTTCGGCACAAAATAAAATCTAAATAAAAAGCCAGTTTTAATGATTTAATAATAAGAATCATATTTTAAAATAAAAGATGACTTTTTCTTTAAAAATTGCTATTATTCAGAAATGAAAGGTATAGTAAAAGCATTGCTTAAAACTATCAATATAATTTTTTATATACTCATTGCTTTTTTTATTGTCTCAGCAATTGTCTATTTTTATATTTCTCACTATACCAAAGATTATATCTTTTCTAAGATAGAAAATCTACCCTTCAATGAAGTAGGTTTGGTACTTGGCACCTCTCCTGTAACTAGAGAGGGACATCCAAACTTATTTTTTATAAATAGAATGGAAGCTACAAGAGAGCTTTTTGATTTTGAAAAAATAAGCTATGTTTTGGTTTCTGGTGACAATCAGACAGTTTCCTATAACGAACCAAAATATATGAGAAACTTTCTTTTAAAGCTTAATATAGATGAATATTCTATAGTCTCAGATTACGGAGGAAGAAGAACTCTAGATTCAGTACTTAGAAGTAATGAGATTTTTAATCAAAATAAAATAACTATTATTTCTCAAAAATATCATAATGAAAGAGCTATTTTTATAGCAAGAAAAAAAGGTATAAACGCTGTAGCTTATAATGCAAAATATCCTTATCCAAATTCTTTTAAAAATCTACCTATAAATATTAAAATTTTCTTAAGAGAACTTTTAGCTAGAGATTTAGCTGTATTAGATATATTAACTAATAAAAAACCAGCTATATTAGGAGAAAGTATAGATTTTAGAAATGAGAAAAAAGAAGGTTTAAAAAGATTAATTTTTGAATAAAAAAAATCACCTTTAAGTGATTTAAAATTTTAGAGCGCATATTCCACCAATTATAGTATATCAGATATAATATTAAAAGTCAAGGGTTAAAAACCCTTGATTTTATTGTATTATTTTTTGTATTATATACTCTATGAAAAATTATAAAAACCTATCAGAAATATATGTAGTTATTGGCCCTACCGCTACTGGTAAAAGTGATGTAGCTGTAGAGCTAGCTAAAAAAGTAAATGGAGAAATAGTAAGTGTAGACTCAAGACAAGTCTATAAATATTTTGATATAGGATCTGGAAAAATAACTAAAGAAGAAATGCAAGGAGTAAAGCATTATTGTTTGGATATAATAAACCCTAAAAAACAATCCAAAAAATACAAAAAAAATGGAGAGACTTTTTCTGTAAAAGAATATTTAAAATATGCCGAAAAAGCTATAAATAAAATTCTTAAAAAAGGAAAAACTCCTATACTTTGTGGAGGTACAGGATTTTATATAGACGCCATACTTTATGGATTACCAAAAAACGCAGCTCCAAACCCCCTACTCCGTAAGAAGCTAGAAAAAGAAAGTTTAGAAACTTTGCTTCTTAAAATAAAAAACCTTAATGAAGAGAAATATATAGAGCTTATAGAAAATGAAAACACTAGTGAAAAAAATAATAAAAGAAGACTTATAAGAATAATAGAAATATTAGAAGCTAAGAAAAGAGAAAATGAAGAAATAAGTTTGGCTAAAATAAATACAGAACTTAGATATTTACCAAAATTTATATTTATAGATAAAAGTAAAGAAGAAATAAAAGAAAGGATTAGCAAAAGAGTAGATAGAAGACTAAAAGGAGAAAATAATATGATAAAAGAAGTTGAATTTTTAAGAAATAAATTAAAATTAGACGATGCTTGGCTTATATCTTTGGGATTAGAATATAAATATATAACACTTTATTTACAAGGAAAACTCGAAAAAGAAGAAATGATAGAAAGATTAAAAAATAAAATCTGGCAATTTGCTAAAAGACAAATTTTGTGGAATAAAAGGTATAGAAAAGAAAATTAGATTTTATTTAGCTAATTTTAATTTAAGTATATTTTTGTTATAATAGCTATACTTTAAATAAAAAGTGTAAAATAAATAATACTATTAACAAACTTATGGAGAAAAAATATTATATTACTATTGGATTAGAAATCCATGCAGAATTGAAAACAAAAAGTAAAATGTTCTGCTCTTGCCCTAATGTTCCACTTGAAGATTCTCCAAATAAAAATGTATGTCCTGTATGTATGGCCCATCCTGGTACTTTGCCTACACTAAATAAAGATGCTATTAAAAAAATGATAGAAATAGGTCTTTATATAGATGCTAATATTGCAAATTTTACAGAATGGGATAGAAAACATTATTTTTATCCAGATATACCAAAAGCTTATCAGCTTACTCAGTATAAATACCCTATAGTTAGTGGTGGGGAAATAAATGAGTGGCCTCTTACAAGAATACATTTAGAAGAAGATACTGCAAAATCTACTCATGATCAAGGAGATCATACTTTAATAGATTTTAATAGGTCTGGGCTACCTCTTATGGAATTGGTAACTAATACTAAGACTTTTGAAGATATTGAAGAAGCTGCCAAAGCTTGTAGCGATTTTGCAAAAGAGTTACAACTTATTTTAAGAATTCTTGATGCTAGTGAAGCAGAAATGAGTAAAGGTCAGATGAGAATAGAAGTCAATCTTTCAGTGTCTAGTGATAAAGATAAATTTGGTACAAAAGTAGAAGTTAAAAATATTAACTCTTTTAAATCTGTAGAAGATTCTGTAAGATATGAAGCTAAAAGACATATCGAGTTATTAGAAGCAAATAAAGGAGAAGAAATAATTCAAGAAACTAGAGGTTTTGAAGAAAATAAAAGAATAACTGTCTCTCAAAGAAAAAAGGAAGCTGCCGAAGACTATAAATATTTTCCAGATCCAGATTTACCCAAGCTTTATTTATATGAAATATTTGATTTAGAAAAAATAAAAATAACACTTCCAGAAAAGCTAAGTGATATAAGAAAAACTTTAAGAGACTTAGAAATTAAAGAAGAATATATAGAACTTTTGTTAAACAATATTTTATTGTTTAACTATTTTAAAAAAGTAAAAAATGAAATAAAAAAGAATAATTGGGATGAAGATAAATATAAAGCTATTATAAACTTAGCTGTAAATTATATTTGTGTAGATGTATCTTCTATAGTACAAAAATCAGATAAAAACTCTATGCTTCATTTTGTAGACGAAGATGATTTTGTGGAAATTATGGAAATGATTTTAAATAATGAGCTTTCTAGTCGTGGAGCTAAAGATCTTATCACTTTTATTATGACAAAAATAACAAATGAGAAAATGTTAGAAATGTCTGAAAATGATATGACTGCTAAAGAATTTGCTGAAATGTTAGGGCTTATTCAAAAAAATGATAAAGAAAGTTTAGAGAAAATAATAGATATAGTAATATCAAAAAATGAAAAACAATGGGAAGAGCTTAAAGCTGGAAGTGATAAACTTATTATGTTTTTTGTAGGACAAGCTATGAAAGAATCAAAAGGATCTGGAAACCCAGGACTTTTCACTGAAATAATAAAAGAAAAAAGTTCTAATTAAGAGATTTATTTTAATAATTTTTCTAAATTTTGAATAAAACTTTTTACAGAATTATCATCGTATAAAGAAAGGAGAATTATATTTTCTTTTTTTTGTTTAGAAGCTTTTGCTAAAAGAGAAACTATTTTATCTAATTCTTTTTTGTCTTTTATTTCATCTGTTTTAGTGAGAATAATAATTTCTTCTTTTTCTGAAAGTTTATTATTTTCATCTAAAAGTATTTTATTATCTTTATTTTTTAAATCATATTTTTTAAGTTCTTCTCTTATGGAGAGATAAGCTTTTTTAATATTTTCATTTTCTACAGAAACCAAGTGAAAAAGAATTCTAGTTCTAGAAATATGCTTTAAAAAACGAAAACCAAGCCCTTTTCCTTCATGAGCTCCTTCTATTATTCCAGGTAAATCAGCTAAAACCAAACTTTTATAAGTACCGAGATTTGGTTCTAAAGTAGTAAAAGGATAACTTCCTATTTTAGCTTGTGCATTAGTTACAGCATTGAGTAAAGAAGATTTACCTGCATTAGGTAAACCTATTAAACCAATATCTGCTATAAGCTTCAATTCTATTTCCAATTCTGCATCTTCCCCTCTCTCTCCTTTAGTAAATATCTCTGGAGATCTGTTGGTAGAAGATTTAAAGTTTTCATTACCAAACCCTCCTTTTCCACCTCTTAAAATTAAAATTTCTTCTCCTATAGTATTACATTCATAGCGTATTTCATAAGTTTTATTGTAAACAGTAGAGCCTACAGGAACTCGTAAATATAAATCTTCTCCACCGTGTCCAAACATGCTTCTCTTTTTTCCTGGTTCCCCATTTTCAGCCATCCATTCTTTTTTATTTTTAAAATCATTTAAAGCTTCTATATCTTGTACTACTCGAATATAAACATCGCCTCCTTTTCCACCATCTCCTCCTGCTGGTCCTCCAAGAGGAACAAACTTTTCCCTTCTCCAGGCTACTACCCCATCTCCACCGTTACCAGCTTTTACTTTTAAAGAGACATTATCTATCAACATAAATTTATTTTTATTTTAGTTTGTGAAATTAAAAATTTCTTAACCTATATGCCTTTTCATGATCTTTTATTTTTTCATGAACTTTAGCTTCTATTTGTCTTATTCTTTCTCTTGTTACTTGAAACTCTTCTCCCACTTCTTCTAATGTATGCATTACTCCATTGTATTCTCCAAGACCATTTCTCATTTCTACTATTTTTCTTTCTTTTTCTGACAGATCCATAAGTATTTCATTTATTTGGTCAGCTAAAATTCTTCTAGAAGCTTCTTTATCTGGAGAAAGTATTTTATCATCCGCCACAAATTCTCCTAAAGATGATTTTTCATCATCATCCCCAGCTGGCTTTTCTAAAGATAAAGTTTCTTGATCAATATTTTCTATAACATGAATTTTTTCTATATCTACTCCCATTTCATCAGCTATCTCTTCAGATAACGGCTCTCTTCCTAAATCTTGAGAAAGTCTTCTCAAAACTTGTTTATATTTAGCTATAGTCTCTACCATGTGTACAGGAATACGTATAGTACGAGATTGGTCTGCTAAAGCTCTAGTGATACCCTGTCTAATCCACCAACAAGCATATGTGGAAAACTTATAACCTTTACTAAAGTCATATTTTTCTACTGCTTTATATAAACCAAGATTTCCTTCTTGTATTAAATCTAAAAGTGTAAGATTAGAACTTCTTCCTACATACTTTTTTGCATAAGAAACTACAAGCCTTAGATTTGATCTCATTAAAATATTTTTAGCTTCTTCATCTCCCATTTCTATCCTTTTAGCCAATTCTTTTTCTTCTTCAAAAGATAATAGTGGGTATTGACCAATTTCTTTCAAATATATTTGAATACTGTCTCTTCCTGACTCATCTACTGTATACTTATTAGAATCTTCATCCATGTCTAACAAATTACTACCATCCAAAATATCTACTCCAGCTTCAGAAAGCTTTTCATATAAAAGATCTAGATAATCTATGTCTCTTTCTAATCCTGGAAAGATTTTAATGATATCATCATAAGTAATAAAGCCTCTTTCTCTTCCCTTTTTTAAAATTATTTCTTCTTTTTCTAATCTATCCTCTATATCTTTTGTAGATTTGGATCTTATGCTGGCTCTAGCTTTTTTTTCTTTAGCTAATTTAGCTTTATTCTTCTCTATTCTTATTTGTCTTTCTTTTTTATCTTTAGCATTTAATATTTCTCTTCTCTTTTTTTCAGCAGCCTTTTCTTTTGGAGAAAGAGATCTCATGTCAATAAATTTTTTTGTTTCAGTTTTTTTAGCAACTTTCTTAGCTACGGTTTTCTTGGCTACCACTTTCTTTTTGGCTATCACTTTTTTTGCAGGAGTTTTCTTTGCTGCTACTTTTTTAGCAACTACTTTTTTAACTACAACTTTCTTTTTAGCTACAGTTTTTTTTACCACATTTTTTTTAGTTTTACTCATATAAAAATTGAAAAATTATTGAAATAATGTCATTTATCCAACCACAAACACGCACTTGTCAAATTTTTTATAATATAATACAGATTTAAAATAAATACAAGTTGACATTTCTAGTTTATCTGGTGCTTAGTTTAGCAAACTTCTCAATCTTGCCATCTCTTTACTTAAAAGACTATTTTTTTCTAAATCTTCCGCAAACTTTTCTTTTTCTTCTTGCAAGATTTCTATCTTAAAATTTATTACATAATCAGAAAGATATTTATCTATAAATTTTTTCTGATTCTCTAAATAAATCTTATTATTAGAAATTTCTTTCTCTAATAATAGTATTTCTTTTTCTAAAAACTCCTTAGGAAACCTTTCTTTAAATTCTAAATAACTTTCTTTAAAATTATCTTCTTGATTTAAATATTTTTCTAAAAACTTCTCTTCTTTAATTTCTTTCCATACCAAAATAGCTAATATTCTTTTTAAGAAAAAATCTTTTTGAGATATATTATTATCTAAAACCTCTCTTTCCTCTTCTATCTTATTTTCTTCTTCTTTTATTTTTACTCTTTTTAAATCATTTAATATAGTTTCTACTTCTACATTAATTTTATCTGCTAAAAATTTTATAAAATAAGATCTGTCTATATCACTCTCAATTGCTCTTAAAAATGGAAATATTTCATTTCTTATTCTTAAACCTCTATCTCTAACTCCTTCTGTTTCTGTAAATATTTTATTTGTTAAATATTTTATTAAATGTTCTCTTTTTTCTACAAGCTTTGTCCACTCTTCTCCGCCATGTTCTATTACAAGATCAGCGATATCTTTAACACCTTCTTTTTTAGGGATTATATAGACATCAAGACCCCCATACAAAGCTAATAAAGCACATTTTTTCATCGCTGTTTCTCCTGCTGCATCTTGATCAAAAGAAAGTAAAAGTCTGTCTGAAAATCTTTTTAAAATTTTAATTTGATCTTCAGTTACAGCTGTACCCATAGTTGCCACTACATTTTCAACTCCAGCTTGATGGCTTAATATAAGATCCATAGGTCCTTCTACTAAAATTGTTTCTTTGTTTTCTGCTATCTTTTTTTTAGCTAAATCATATCCATATAAAATTTTACCTTTATGAAAAATATCTGTTTCTGGTGAATTTATATACTTAGCTGTTTTATCATTTTCATAAATAGGTAAAATTCTACCAGAAAAGCCTACCACATTTCCTAAAGTATTTTTAATAGGAAACATTACTCTACCCCTAAATCTATCAAAAAATCCGTCTCCTTCATATTTTTTAATAATAAGGCCAGATTTTAAAATTTCATCTGGAGAATACCCTTTTTCTGTTAAAGCGTTTAAAATATTTTTCCAACCAAGATTTTCTCCTAAAGAAAACCCTATACTGAACTTTTCAATAGTTTCTTTAGTTAGCCCTCTATCTCCTAAATATTTTTTAGCTTCTATAGAACTTTCTAAGTTTTTAATATAATTTTTATTTGCTTCTCTTAAAATAGAGATAAGATGAGTTTCTTTTTCTCTTGCCTCTTTTCTGTAAGGAGTAAGTACAACTCCAGCTCTTTCTGCTAAAATTATTAAAGCTTCATAAAAAGGAACACTTTCCATCTTTTCTATAAAAGAAAATATGTCTCCATGCTCTCCACAACCAAAACAATGATAATTGTTCCTTTCAGGAGAAACATAAAAACTGGGAGTTTTTTCATTATGAAAAGGACATCTTCCTTTATATTGTGCTCCAGACTTTTCTAGTTTTACATAAGTAGAAACTACATCCAATATAGATAGATTTTGTTTTATTTGATCTTTTGGGTTCATAAGTTAACTTTATTCTACCAAATAATACCTAAATAATGAAAAATCTTTTAATTTGACTAACTTTTATTTTTATGTTAAAATACTAAAAGATTATTAACTTCTTAAATATTATTTTATGAATGTTCTTTATTTTTTTGCAGGATTATTGCTTGCTTTAATTGTTCTAGTTAAACTAGGGATTAAAACTAGTGAGGTAAAAATTTCAAAAGTTAAACTTTTGAAAAAACTAAACAAAAAAGAGACAGAGGATTTCCTTATCTCTAATTTTTTAATGAGTAGTTTACCAGAACTCATGTCTGGCAAAATAGAAGAGATTTACAAAATATCTCTTACTATAGTTTTACCGGATGGTAGTCCTGGTGAGGTAATTAAATATTACCGAGAAAAAGATATTCCTGAAATAGGAAAAGGAACTACTTTAACAGTAGAAACCTTTAATGTTTTTAAAAAGAGTTATCTTCTAGCTTAAATAGCTTAGGACATCCTTTTTAAAACCCCTTATAAAATTATAAGGGGTTTTAATTTTTGTGTAAATTATTTCTTATTTTCTTCAAACTCTTCGTCTATTCCAGTTCCTGCTGGTATGAGTCTTCCTATTATTACATTTTCTTTAAGACCATAAAGTTTGTCTATTTGCCCTCTAGTAGAAGCATTAATAAGTACTTTGGTAGTATGTTGGAAAGAAGCTGAAGAAAGCCAAGAGTTTGTAGTAAGAGCTACTTCTGAAATTCCTAAAATCAAATTATCTCCCTTAGCTTGTTTACCTCCTTCACTTTTAACTCTATCGTTTTCTACTCTAAAATCATATACTTCCACTAAATCTCCTTGAGTAAAATTAGTATCTCCCACTTCTGTAATCTTTATTCTAGAAAACATTTGTTTTATAATAAGCTCTAAGTGTTTTCTAGAAATAGAAGCTCCTTGAAGTTCATAAACCTTATTAAGCTCGTTTATAATATATTCTTCTGTCACCTCTCTTCCTGCTAAATTATGTAATTGTTCAATATTTAAAGAGCCGTCAGTAAGAGCTTGTCCTTTTTTAACTTTATCTCCTACTTTAACCAAAGGTCTTCTAGTATAAGATAAATCATACTCTATTCTCATACCTTTTTTCTTAGCTTGTTCATAAGAACCATCATCATCACTCATTACTACTATTCTCTTTATTTTTTTATCTCTAAAAACTTCTACAACTTCTCCATTAGAAAGAGAAATAATACCTGGGTTTTTAGGAGATCTCCTTTCAAAGATTTCAGCTACTCTAGGAAGTCCTTGAGTAATGTCTACTCCAGCCACTCCACCTGAGTGAAATGTTCGCATAGTAAGCTGAGTACCAGGTTCTCCAATAGCTTGAGCAGCCACTATACCTACTGCCTCCCCTATTTTAACTGACTCATTTCTAGCTAAATCCAAACCATAACATTTTCTACATACACCTCTTAAAGACTCACAAGATAATGGTGAATAAATATAAGCTTCTTCTATTCCTGCATCTTCTATCACTTTAGAATCTTCTTTTTTCACCAAATATCCTTTTTTAAATAACATTTTACCCTCTTTATCTAATAAATCTTGAGCTAACACTCTTCCTCTTATACTTTTAGAGAGTGGAATGGTTATTCCTAAAACATTTTCAGTCTTTAATAGTTTTGCTTTTTTAGTACCACAATCATCTTCTGAAATGACAATATCTTGAGAAACATCTACTAATCTTCTAGTAAGATATCCTGCTTCTGCTGTTTTAAGAGCTGTATCTGAAGTACCTTTACGAGCTCCATAAGTAGTAATAAAGTATTCTATAGGAGAAAGTCCCTCTTTGTTAGAAGATATTACTGGGAAATCAATATTTCTTCCTAATGAGTTTACAATAATTCCTTTCATTCCAGCTATCTGAATAAGCTGCTTCATAGAACCTCTAGCTCCTGAAGTTACAAGATTGTAAACTGATCCATATTTCTCTAAAGATTTAGTAGGCATTATTTCTTCTATTTCTTTTTTAATATTAGTCCAATTTTCTACAACTTTATCATATTTTTCTTCTTCAGAGAGATATCCTTCATTAAAATGATGATTTATTTTCTCTTCTTCTCTTTTACCTTTTTCTATAATATCTACTTTTTCTTCAGGAACTTTTACAGCATCTATACTCCAAGTAGTACCAGATTTAGTAGCATATTTAAATCCTAAATCTTTTAGCTTGTCTACTATTTTAGGAGCAGCATTAAATCCATATTGCATTATAATTTTATCGGTAATTTTACTCATTCTACTTCCATTAACAACCTCATTGATATATTCAAAATCATCTGGAAATGCAGCGTTAAATAAAAGTCTTCCTACTGTGGTTTTAAATCTTTTTCCTTCAAATTGAGTATACTTTATTTTATCTGTAGGTACTACTTCTATTCCAGCTCTAATATCTAAGATACCAAATTCATATGCGGTAATAGCATCATTAGGAGAAGAGAAATACTTATTTTCTCCTTTTGCTCCTTCTATTTCTGTAGTAAGCCAAAAACATCCAAGTATCATGTCCATTCTAGGATTTACAATAGAATCTCCAGATCCTGGCTTTAAAAGATTTTTATCAGAAGCCATTATTTCTCTAGCTTCATATTGCGCTTCTTCTGACAAAGGAAGGTGTACTGCCATTTGGTCTCCATCAAAGTCAGCATTAAAAGCAGTACAGACTAGAGGGTGAAGTTGTATAGCTTTACCTTCGATCATTTTTGGTTTAAAAGCTTGAATTCCTAATCTATGCAAAGTTGGCGCACGGTTTAATAGAACATATTTATCCTCTATAACTTCCTCTAAAATTTCCCACACTTCAGGAATTCCATCTTCTATGAGTTTATTTGCTCCTCTTATATTGAAAGTAAATTCTCTCTCAAGTAATTTAGAGATAACAAAAGGTTTGAATAATTCTAAAACCATATGTTTTGGTAATCCACATTCATCTAAAGCTAAATCTGGTCCAATAACAATTACAGAACGAGCAGAATAGTCTACACGCTTTCCTAAAAGGTTTTGTCTAAAAAGTCCTGATTTAGACTTTATACCATCAGCTAAAGATTTTAGTTGTCTCTTTTGACCTATAATAGTAGTAGCTCCTTGACCCCTTCTCATTGAATTATCAAGTAAAGCATCTACAGCTTCTTGTAAAATTCTTTTTTCATTTCTTAAAATAACTTCAGGAGCCCTTATTTCTCTTAACTTCATTAAACGATTGTTTCTATTTATCACTCTTCTGTATAAATCGTTGACATCACTAGTGGCATATCTGCCTCCTTCTAAAGATACCATTGGTCTTACTCCAGGAGGAATAACAGGTAATACAGTAAGGAACATCCACTCTGGTCTAATTTCTGAATTAATAAAAGCTCTGACTAAAGATAATCTCTTTTCTTCTTTCGCTCTTTCCAAAGTAGATATTTTTTCTAATCTTGTTAATATTTCTTTTTCTAATTCTACTAAATCTAATTTCTTAAAAATATTATAAATAGCTTCTGCTCCAATCTCGGCTTCAAAAGCTATACTATATCTCATAGAATATCTATGATAAGTCATTTCATCTAAAATTTTTCTCTCTCTAATTTCAGCTATTTCTTTTTTAGTAGCCACCATTAATTCTTTGAGTTTTTCTTTTGTTTTTTCATCAGTAGCTGATTTGATTTTAGCTTTAAATTCGCTATCTAAATTCTTAAGTAATTCTTCTTTTTCTTTCTGATTTACTTTAGTAATAATATAATTAGCAAAATAAACCACTCTTTCTACTTCTCCAGCAGGTTCTCCTAAAATAAGAGCTATCCTAGAAGGAATTCCTCTTAAAAACCAAATATGTGCTACAGGAGAAGCCAATTCTATATGTCCCATTCTTTCTCTTCTTACTATAGCTTTGGTTACTTCTACTCCACATTTTTCACAAACAATACCTTTATATCTTATTCTTTTATATTTTCCACAATAGCATTCATAATCTTTTTCTGGACCAAAAATCTTTTCATCAAAAAGACCAGCTCTTTCACTTCTACCTGTACGATAATTAATTGTTTCAGGTTTAGTAACTTCTCCATAACTCCAAGAACGTACAGCTTCTGGGGAAGCTATTTTTAATTGTAAAGCATCGAAATTTGTTGTATCAATTGTTTTCATATTTTTTTATTATTTATTTTATTAATCTTCTATTTCAATAACTTTTTCTTCTCCTAATAATACTTCTTCTTTTTCTAATCTTTCTCCTTCTTTGGTAAGAGGTACTACATCTAAACTTAATCCTCTTAAAGTATTAAGTAAAACATTAAGTGATGCAGGAATATTAGGTTCTTGAATTGGTTCATCTTTAATAATATTGTTAAAGGCTGCTGTTCTACCTGTAATATCGTCAGACTTTATAGTTAAAATTTCTCTAAGAGTGTGGGCTGCTCCATAACCTTCAAGAGCCCACACTTCCATTTCTCCAAATCTCTGTCCACCATTTTGAGATTTACCTCCCAAAGGTTGTTGAGTAATGAGAGAGTATGGTCCAATACTTCTAGCATGTAATTTGTCTTCTACCATATGGTGCAATTTAAGAAGATACATTATCCCTATAGCTACTTTTTCTGCAAATTTTTCTCCTGTTCTTCCATCAAACAAATCTACAGTTCCTGAGGCATCATACCCTGCTTTTACTAATTCTTCTTTTATTTCATCATCTGTAGATCCTCCAAATACAGGTACCAAAGCTTGATAACCTAAAGCTTCTGCTGCTAAACCTAAATGCATTTCTAATATTTGTCCAATATTCATACGACTAGGAATTCCTAATGGAGTTAAAATTATATCTACAGGCTCTCCATCAGCTGTAAAAGGCATTTCTTCAATAGGAAGAATTCTAGAAATAACTCCTTTATTTCCATGACGTCCCGCAAGTTTGTCTCCCACAGAAATATCTCGAAGCTGAGCTACTTCTATATGAATTCTTTTAATTACTCCACTTTCTAGCTGATCACCTCTTTCTCTTGAAAAAACTTTAATATTAATAACTCTTCCTCTTTTTCCATTACCAAGCCTTAAAGATGTATCTTTTACATCCCTAATTTTCTCTCCAAAAATACTTCTAAGTAATCTTTCTTCTGGTGTAAGCTCTGTCTCTCCTTTAGGTGTAATCTTTCCTACCAAAATATCTCCCTCTCTAACATCTGCTCCTACTCTGATAATACCTTCTTCGTCTAGATTTTTTAGTTTAATTTCTCCAACATTTGGTATGTCATGAGTGGTAACTTCTATACCAAGCTTAGTATCTCTAACATTACAAATAAATTCTTCTACATGTATAGATGAAAATTTCTTTTCTCTTACAAGTCTTTCTGAAATTATAATAGCATCTTCATAATTAGCTCCATTCCAGCTCATAAAAGCTACTCTTATATTGTGTCCCAAAGCCATTTGACCTCCTTTAGTAGAAGAAGAGTCTGCTATAACTTCTCCTTTTTTAACTTTATCTCCTACACCTATTATAGGTCTTTGATAAAAGACGGTAAAGTTATTTGTTCTTGAAAAGTTTACCAGCTCATAAGTTTTATCTTTTCCTTTATTATCTGTAATAATAATCTTGCTAGAATCTACATATTTTACAGTTCCAGCCTCTTCTGATAAAACTATTCTTCCTACTTGTCTTGCTGCTTCTCCTTCCATTCCTGTCGCTACATAAGGAGCATCTGCCAATATTAGAGGTACGGCTTGTCGTTGCATATTAGAACCCATAGAAGCTCTAGCAGCGTCATCATGCTCCAAGAAAGGAATCATATTTGTAGCTACAGAATAAGCTTGATTTGGAGCTACATCTATATATTCTACTTCTTTAACACTTACTATAGCAGGATGACCTTTTTTTCTTACTTGTAGAGTTTTATCTAAAATATTACCTTTATCATCATAATTTATAGCAGCATGAGCTATAACTGTAGATTCTTCTTGCAAAGCATTTAAATATTCTACTTCTTGTGTTATTTTTCCATTTTTAACCTTTACATAAGGAGTCTCTATAATTCCAAATTCATTAATTTTAGCATAAGCTGAAAGTCTTAAAATAAGTCCTACATTTGCTCCGTCTGGTGTCTGTATAGGACATACTCTTCCATAATGTGAAGTATGCACATCTCTTACTTCAAACCCAGCTCTCTCTTTAGACAATCCTCCAGGTCCAAGAGCAGACAAAGTTCTTAAACTTTCAATTTCAGCTAAAAGATTTTCTTGATTCATGAGTTGAGAAAGCTGATTAACTGTAAAAAATTCTTTAATTCTAGCTTGCAAAGGTCTTTGATTAACCACAGAAACAGGTAAAGTAGAATCTGTATCTATTACAGACATTTTTTCTTGTACATTTCTCTTCATTTGAAGCATTCCTTTTTTTACCTTCATTCCTAACATTTCTCCTACAAAACGTACTCTTCGAGAAGCTAGATGATCAATATCATCTTTATCTGCTTCAGGATCATTATTTAATTTAACCAAATGATCTATTATAAGAACAATATCTTCTTTAGAAAGAGTTAATCTTTTCATTTCTTTGTCATCTAAAGAAAGATTAAATCTTTTATTAAATCTAAGCCTTCCTATAGGAGATAAGTCATATCTTTCTTTAGAAAAAAGAGAGTTTATATAATATTTTGCATTATCTACTGTAGCTAAATCTCCATCTCTAAGTTTTTTGTAAACATCTATATAAGCTTCATCTGCTGTCTTAATAGGATCTTTTTCAGCCAAACTCATTACATAAGCCTTAGACAAATCTTTTCCTTCAAAAGCTTTTTCTATATCTTTATCTGTATCAAATCCTATAGCTCTAAGCAAAGAAATAAGTGAAAACTTTCTTTTTTTATCAATTTTAACAAAAATCTCACCATCATTACCTGTGATAATTTCTACCCAAGCTCCTCTATTTGGAACTATTTTAGCTGAAAAAAGTTTTCTACCATTTACTTCTTCATAATCAAAAAACTCACCAGCACTTCTGGCTAGTTGAGGTACTATTACTCTTTCTACTCCATTAATTATAAAAGTTCCATGTACTGTCATCATTGGAAAAGTAGCTAAAAAAATCTCCTGCTCCTTTTCTGTGCCTAAAATCTTATTTTTTAACAAGACTCTAGCTTTGAGAGTAGATTCATAAGTGAGTTTATTTTCTTTAGCGTATTCTTCTGTTATTTTAGGTTCTGAGAGCTCATAAGATAATATTTCAAGCTCAAATTTTTTATCTGTATAATCTTTAATAGGATTCAATTCTTTTAGAATAACTTCTAAATCTTCTTCTATTAATTTTTTAAAAGAGACTAACTGGTTTTCTACTAAATTAGGTAACTTGATAAATGGTTCTCGAAAATTGGAGAAAGTCTTTTTCGGCAGATTTGCCACCAAAAGAGTATTATCTATTTTTTTTATTTTAGACATAAAATAATCTTATTTTAATAGCACAAAAAGATACCAACCCTATTTTCAGGCATTATAAAATTAGGATTTGGTGATCTTAATGTGATTTTAATATTTAAACTAATAATAATTTCGAAATTATTATTGACTTGAGTCACCCACAAAACTCAACCTGTTGGAATAGAAGATAAGCATCTCGTCAATATTGCTATTAATATAGCACAATAAATAAAAAAAAGCAAATAAAAACATTTAAAAATGTCTTTATTTGCTTTTTAATAAAAAAGAACTAAGTTCTACTTTTTCTATCTCTACCAAATACAAAAATATGTATAAAGTAAGCTAACACTGCACCTACTATAGGAGCCAAAATAAAGATTCCTAATTGATCTAAGTTTTTTTGAGAAACTAGAGCAGGACCTATACTTCTAGCAGGATTAAGAGAAGCTCCAGTTAAAGGAATAGCTACTAAATAAGTAGCAAAAAGAGTAGCTCCATAAGCAAAAGGAATAGAATTTCTAGACCAACTTGATCTTGTGGTATCAAGTATAACTAGACAAAAGACCATAGTCATAATAATTTCTACTAAAGCTCCTCCAATAACAGACACTCTATTATGTAAAACATTAGTACCAAAACCAGAGTTTAAAATAAGAGTACTATCTTGAATATTTATAACAATAGCATAAAGCAAGACAGAGCCTATTACAGCTCCTAAAATTTGAGCTAAAATATAACCAAACACTTTGTTCCATGGAAATTTGCCAGCTAGAGCAAAGGATAAAGTAACAGCAGGGTTAACATGAGCTCCAGATACTCCATCGATTAAAAATACTACCACGGTAAGAGCCATAGCAAAAGCTAAAGCAATACCAAGTATACCTAAAGCTCCACCACCAAAGATAATAGCACCACAACCTATTAACACAAAAATTGCAGTACCTATAAGTTCACCTATATATGCTTTCATAAAATTAAATTTATTATATATTTAGATAAAATTGCTACTAAAGTTAATAAGACTAATAAAATAATAGCTATTAACAATTTAATTATAACAGTTATTTAAACCCTTTATACCTTTACAAAATAAAAAACTATAGTATATTATATTTACTTCATTATTCCCCCTCCTATTAAAATTTCTTTATCAAAAAAAACTAAAGATTGTCCTGGAGTATAAATAAAAGAAACAGCTTGCTCTTCTGTAAAATCTAATTCTAAAGTATTATTTTTTTTATTTTCTTTTATAGAAGTTATTTTAATTAAAGTTTCTTTTGCATGATATCTTTCTGCAACTGAATATGTTTTTCCTGACTCTAAACTGATATTAAAATTAATTTGCTCTAAAATTATTTTATTTTTTAAAATTTCTTCTTTATCTGAATAATCTCCAACATATAAAATATTATTTTCCAAATCTTTTTTTATAATATTTTTTCCTACTACTTTTTCTCCTATAGTATAAAAATAAACCCCTTCGTGAATACCTAAATCTTTATTTGATTCTAAATCTATTATTTTGCCAGGCTTTATATTTATATATTCTTTTAAAAAGGTTTTTACATCTATTTTCCCTATAAAACAAAGTCCTTGAGAATCTTTTTTATTTGCTACTATTAGATTATTTTTTTTAGCTATTTTTCGAACATCTTTTTTATCTAAACTTCCTAAAGGAAATAGAGTCTTTTCTATTTGATCTTTTTTTAAAGTCCATAAAAAATAAGATTGATCTTTACTTTTATCTTTAGCTTTACTTAAAATATTTTCTTTATTTTTAGAAACATAATGTCCTGTCGCTATATAGTCTGCTCCATTTTTAATAGCCCATTCTAAAAATGCTCCAAACTTCACTTCTTTATTACAAAAAACATCTGGATTTGGAGTACGATTATTCTTATATTCTTCAAGCATATAATCTATGACTCCTTCTTTATATTCTTTTTCTAAATCTAAAGTAATAAAAGGAATATTTAATTTGCTACAAACTCTTATAGCATCTCTTCTATCTTCTTTCCAAGTACATTCTACAAAATCTGGTTGCCAAACTTTTATAAATACTCCTACCACTTCATACCCTTCTTCTTTTAATAAAAAAGCTGCTACAGAAGAATCTACTCCTCCAGACATTCCCACAAAAACTTTTTTATTTTTTTTAAGCATAATTTATACTTTAAAACAATTAAGCTCTCATTAGTTTTTTATAAACTTCTACTAAAGCTCTGGTATCTGCTAAAGCTGTATGAGCTTTAACATTTTCTACTTTAAGTAATTCACATAAAAATTTTAAAGAAAACTTATTGGCTTGAGGAGCATCATAAAGTCTTCCAAAAGCTAAAGATATAGTATCCAATTTTCCATAATGCATTCTATTTTCTATTCCAGTCTTTTTATAAGCCTGCATTATAAAATTATAATCAAAAGTAAGATTATGTGATACAAAAATACAACCTTCAGCTTTTTTATTAAAATCTTCCAATACATTATTAAGAGGGCCAGCAAAAAGCCAATCTACTTCATTGTAACCATTTATTCTTAAAGCTTCTTCTTCAGCATCTTCTAATCTTTCAGGTTTAATTTTCCACTCATATTCTCCTACAATTTCTATAGAAGGACCTTTTCCTTCTCTTTCCTTTTGTTTAACTACAATTAAAGCAAGTTCTATAATTTCATGTTTTTCATGATCTACTCCTGTAGTTTCTACATCAATAAAAGCTAAATTATGTTCTTTCATATATTAAAATTCTATAAAATTATAACACAGATAAAAATCTTATAAAAAGACTAATTTCTTAAATATCTTTCTATATTATCCAAATGCTTATCATAATCTTCAGCATAATAGTTTTGTCCATCATTTCCTGTTATATAATATATATAACCTTTATTTATTGGAGTGATAGCAGCTCTTATGGCTATTAATCCTGGATTATTAATAGGTGTTTTAGTAAACCCTTTCTCTCTATATGTACTAGTAGCTGCATCAATCTGAAGAGGATAATTTATTCTATATCTGGCCCAAAGTGCCCCAGATACCAATTTCATATCCTGCTCATTGTTTGCCTCTCCCTCCAAATAACTAGCCATTGTAATAATATCTTTTAAAGAGACAGTAGTAGTACCTATTTCACTAATAATAGTTAATCTTTTAGTAATATCTATTTCTTTTTCTTCTGAGTTAAAATAATCTTCCAAATTAAACTCTTTCATATCTAAAGAATAAATATTAAGTTCATTTTTTTCTTCCTCTAAAAAACTATAAAGTCTGAAGTAAAAATGTTCTTCCATTTGAGTAATAACCTCATCTAAATAAACATTAGGCAAAAAGAGATAAGTCTCTGGAAAAAGGTATCCTATTTTAGATTCTATTTTAGAATAAATATTTTCTTCACTAAAATCATCTAGTAAAATAGATTCATTTTCTAAAGAAAGAAATGCTTTACTTATAATACCGGCAATTTTATGACTATCACTTCCTTCGGGAATGGTTATTTTTACTGGAGGAATAGCATATTTTCCTTTAAGAATTTTTCTAGCTAAAGATATTAATGTATCTTGTTTTTCTAATTTATAAATACCAGCTTGAGCTATCTCTTTATTAGAAAAAAGCTTAACATATATTTTAAAAGCTAAGGCAGAACTTATTACTTTGTCATTTTCTAATCTTTGGCTTATATAAGCTATACTCTCCCCATTATTAACTTGGAAAAGATTTTGTTTGGTATTATAGCTATTCAAATTAATCTTAGTAAAGTAAATATTAAAAATAAATACAAAAATTAGTATTGTAAGAATAATTATCAAAAACTTCCACTTATTTTTTAAGAAAAAAGTTAAGAAATTATTTTCCTTTTTTTCTCCTAATGTTTTTAATATAAATAAATTTTTAAAATCGTCTGAAGCCATATTAGTCTATTAAAAATCAATATACCATATAAAAAGAATCTTGTTAAAATCTGTATAAATCTATCTTTCTATAGGTAGATTTGAAGGTGAAGAAGATTTTGTAGAATCTATACGAGGTATTGTAGGTGTGGAAGCAACTTCTCCAGGAAAATGATATAAAGTAGCCAACTCTTCAAGATTCAAAACCATTCCGTTATTATAATTTTTTGTAGGTTTAAAAGGATGTTTAATAACATTATGAAAAGTAGAATATATTTTTTTTACATAACTAGGATATCTATACAGAGTTATATCCAAAAAATCTTTTGTACTTTTTTTCATACCTCCAACAAAAGAAAAGAAACCTCCTCTCCCTACATAAGCCCCAAAAAGAGATTCTTTTCTCCAGGGTACCAATTTTCCCATAGTATCTTGCCAAGGATAATCAAATGGGTCAGGTAAATTATCTGGTCTAAAAGTATTGAAAGCATCCTCATTAAAAGGTCTTACAATATTCATAAGCATAGGAATTCTGGTACCTAATTCTTTTCCTGTTTCAGCTACATAGATAGTCCTAAAGATAGCTATTACTTGTGGCTTACCCATTTTTCTTTGTATTAAATCCAAATTCTTTTTTGCATCTAAATCCATGTCAGCAGGGTTTATAGAGCTAGAAGTAAGAATATCATGAGCATATGAATATTCTTTAAACTCTTCAGAACCATCTTCTTTTTTAATAGTTTTACCTTTCAGATTTCCCCATTCATCTTCTTCAGTATCTCCTTTCTTTTTTAATGACCATTTTTTTCTATACTTTTCTATTTCAAATTTGACCAAATCAGAAAGCTTTTGTTTAGATTCTTCTTTTTTATTTTTTTTAAGAGTATAAATATCATTCCACTTTCCAGCATCTCTTATTAAGATTTGATATCCAAAATATTCACCTTTACCTATAGATCCCATAGTCTCTAAAACATAAGTAAGAGGATCATGTTTATGTTCTTCTCTAGGATCTCTATCTAATCCCCAATCTTTATATGTTTTTATAGGATACATGTCTCCTGTATATTCTAGAGTATTAATCTTATTAGCTTCTTTGTCTCCAATTTCAGCTCCTCCTTTTTTAGATAATACCCATTCAGATCCCCAAAATCCATACCCTTCTTTTCCATTATGGACTATTTTAGGAAATTTTTTTGTATAATCTTCTACCCATTCTACTATTTCTACATTTGGATATTGAGAATATATAGCAGCCTCTATTCTTGGTTTAAATTTTGATTCTGCTCTTATGAAAAAATGAATAACCCCTTCCAGCGAAGCTATTTCTAATGATGCTACAGATGGAATACGCCCTTGCCAATTTTCCTTATACCAAGTACCTAGCCCACCTCCATCGTAAACGGATCTTAAAAATATTTCAGTAGCTTCAGGACTTTTATTTATTTCTCTAGGGAGTTTTATTTCTAGTAAAGAGTATTTTAATTTTTTTTGATATTCTGTATTAATATACAACATCCAAAACTTCCAAGCCCAAGCTAAAAGAAGAGTAAATAATGCAATATAGATTAAAAATAAACCAATATCTACAAGTAATTGAAGATTCATATCTTATACTTAAAAGTATATCACAAAAAACACCCTCTTAAAGGGTGTTTTTTTTTGATAAAAATCTAGATTAGTTATTAACTAAAGAATATCTTCCGTCTTTATCTTTTTTAAAATATTTAGCATTTTGCAAATTGATAACTACAGTATTAGCTTTTACCATTCTTTTTTCTAATACTTTTCTCACTATATCTTCTCTAGACATAGGGCCACCATTTGCTTTTTTAAGTATTTCTACTATTACATCTCTTACGATACCAGCGGCATGTCCCCATTCTTTAAGACCATACATTCCTCTACCTACCAATACAAATCTTTTGTCTTTTATTAATTCATTATGACATGTAGCAACATTTGTTTTTTTCTTAAAAATACGAGTAATGTCTTCAGCCACTTCTCTAAAATGCATAGGTTTTCCTTTTTTTCTAACTACGAGATAAGCATAATCTTTTACACCTCTAGCTTTAATATGAGGAGAGGTAACTTTTCCCCATTCTCCTAAATCATTTTTTCCTATAACTTTAGAAATAGATAAATATTTATTTATAATCTCTCTATCATTTTTATATTCATCTACCAACTGATCCAAATTAGAAACAAATCTTTCTAAAACTTCACCCTCTTGTAAAAGTTCTTCATCATCTACAGAAGTATGAAGTTTTAACAAACATCCTTTTACATGATCACAAAGATTGTCGTCTACGCTCCAATAAGAATAAAAACTATCAGTTTCTTTTCCTTTGGTAAAATAGCCTCCAATAACTAAATATAAATTAATATGATTTTGTAAAACTTTATCTTTAGAAAGATAATTCATTAATTTGTCTTCACTTACCACAGCTCCCAAAGCTTTTATTACATCTTTTAATTCTTCAAAGACAAAAGAATTTTCTCTAAATTCTGGACTTTTTTTAATTGCAGCTAAAGCAAAATTTTCTATTTGTCTAACTCTTTCTCTGGTTATATCATAGGTTTTACCTATAGCTTCTAATGTCATTCTCTTTTCATTTTCAAGTCCATAACGACTAGAAATAATATCCTTCATACGAGGGTTAAGAGAAGACAATAATTTCTTAGAAATTTGTCTTGGTTTAAACGAAAGTTTTGTTGTATCTTCTACCATAATGTATTAATCTAAATAATTATAAAATAAAAACGCTATTAACTTATATATTTATATTTCTATATTACTACAACTTGACAAAAAAGTCAAAAAAGGTGCGAAGCTTTTAAATAACTATATTTATAAGCCTATTTTTAACTACTATTATTTTTTTAATTTCAGTTTTTTCTTCTATATATTTTTTATAGATATCTGTCTCTCTTACAAGAGATGCTACTTCATCGTCAGATAAGTCTACTTTTATCTGAAAAGTTCCTCTAAATTTTCCAGAAATTTGTATACTCATTTCAACCTCTTCTTTCTTAATTTTATCTTCTTCAAAATTTGGCCAAGAGGAAAGATGAATGCTTTCTTTTTCTTCTAAAATGTTTTGCCAAATCTCTTCCCCTATATGAATAGCAAAAGGAGAAATAATTTGAATAAATTTTTTAAAAGTTTCTCTCGAAGGAAGGTTATCTTTTTTTATCTCTTCTTCAAAAAAATTTAAGCAAATCATTAATTGAGCTATAGCTGTGTTAAATTTAAACTCTTCTATATCTAATGAAACTTTCTTAATAGTCTCATTAATGACTCTTTCTAATTCTCTAGATTCTTCTTTTCGGCTTACTAGTTTATCTTTTACTTTAAAAGATAAAGAATAAACTCTTTCTAAAAATTTAGCTACTCCAGATATGCTATTAGTATTCCAAGAAACAGATTTATCAAATGGACCCATAAACATTTCGTAAGTCCTCATAGCATCAGCCCCGTATTCTCTAACTATATCATCTGGATTTACTACATTATTATATCTTTTACTCATCTTCTTTCCGTCTTCTGCCATAATAAGTCCTACTGTTTGAAGTTTTTTAAAAGGTTCGTTATAGCTCAAATATCCTTTATCAAATAAATATTTATGCCAAAATCTTGCATAGATTAAATGTCTTGTCGCATGTTCAGCTCCACCTACATAAAAGTCGACCGGGCTCCATTTTTTATCTAATTCTTTATTTATAAATTCTTTGTCATTTTTAGGATCAATATATCTTAAATAATACCAAGAGCTTCCTGCCCATTGAGGCATTGTATTGGTTTCTCTAAAAAATAGTTTTGCTTTAGGATCACTCTTTTCTAAACTTTCAAATTCTCCATCTTCATTTATAAATCCATAAACTTCTACCCAATCTTTTATATTAGCAAGTGGAGATTCTCCTGTATCTGTAGGTTCATAATTTTCTACATCTGGCAAAACAACTGGCAATTCTTTATTAGCTACAGCATAGCTTTTTCTATTACCATTTTCATCTTCAGCAAAAACTATTGGAAATGGTTCTCCCCAATATCTTTGTCTTGCAAATACCCAATCTTTTAATTTGTATTTAGATACTATTTTGCCTCCCACCTTTTCAGTGATTTTTATTCTAGCCTCTTTACTATCTATATCGTTAAATTCTTTAGAATTAGTCAGTATACCTTCTCCTTCATATAAACTTATTTTTTCTTCTGTTATTTTTTCATCTTTACTTTTAACAACTTCTATTATTTCTAAACCATATTTTTTAGCAAATTCATAATCTCTTTCATCATGAGCAGGTACTGCCATAATAGCTCCTGTACCATAATCACTTAGTATATAATTTGCAATATAAATAGGAATCTCTACCCCATTTACTGGATTGATTGCTCTAATTTTTGTATCTATTCCTTCTTTTTCTAACTTAGACATATCAAAATCTATATCTCTTTCTTTTTCTTCTTTTTCTAATCTATCTATAAAGCTTTCTATTTCCTTGCTTGCTTGCCAACCTTCTTCTATCCACTTTTTAGCTAAGGTATAAGATATAGCCATAAAAGTTGAACCATAAAGAGTATCTGCTCTAGTGGTAAATATTTTTAATTTATTTTCTTTTAAATTATTTTCTTTCGCTTCTAATATTTCAAAATCAATTTCACTTCCCACACTTTTACCTATCCAATTTCTTTGAAGCTCTTTTATATGTGGCTCCCAATCCAAACTATCAAGATCTTCCAAAAGTCTATCTGCATAATGGGTTATTTTTATTACCCATTGCCTTATCGATTTCTTTTCTACTTGAGTGCCACATCTTTCACATTTATTTCCTTCCAAATCTTCATTAGCAAGACCTGTTTTACAGCTAGGACACCAATTAATAGGTTCAAAAGATTCATAAGCTAGTCCATCTTTATACATTTGCTTAAACATCCATTGTGTCCATTTATAATAATTTGGATCTGTAGTATTTATTTCTCTTTCCCAATCATAATTTAGTCCAAGCATTTTTATTTGCTCTTTATATCTTGCTACATTATTTGCTGTAGCTATTTTTGGATTGATTTTATTTTTAATAGCAAACTGTTCTGCCGGAAGGCCAAAAGCATCCCAGCCCATAGGATGAAGCACATTATATCCTTGCATTTTTTTCATTCGAGAATATATATCTGTGGCTATATATCCTTTTGGATGGCCCACATGAAGACCTTCTCCCGAAGGATAAGGAAACATATCTAAAATATAAAATTTAGGTTTTTTATCATCAAAGTTGTTTGAAACTTTATCTATTTCTTTTTCTTCCCAATATTTTTGCCACTTTTTTTCTATTTCTTTATAATTTAGTTTTTTCATAGTAAATCAATTATACACTAGAGATAAAAATTAGTTAAGATTTTTTAGCTTGACAAGGGTATATAGTTATGCTATGATATAATTAGGAATATATATCGCTAATTTATAATTATTAGAGCTAAAAAGGATAAGAAGTAAGTATTTTATTATAAAAATAATAAAATACTTTTTTATTTAAATTTTAAACTTAAATAAAATCCAATTTGTAATAGAAAGCACAAAACCAAAAATAACTGCCTGCAAAAAAGATACTGCTATAAACCCTGGAGTAAGATAAAAAATGAACATTATAAATAAAATATTTAATATAAAGTGAAATAACCCTAAAGTGAGAAAATTAATAGGCCAAGTAAAAAATTTAATAATAGGTTTGATGACAGAATTTACCAAAATTAAAAGTAAAGTAAAAAATAATAAAGGTAGCCAACTTTTGCTATCATAAGCTATACCTGTAATTTTTATTGCTAGCAATACAGATATAAAATTTAATAAAAAACTAAGCATAATATGATTTATATTTTAAATATTATCACATTTTAAATACTGTCCCCTATTTCTTTATGCTATAATTAATATTAAATTAACAAAATTATTTAATATATATTATGAAAGATTTATTTAAAAACCAAATAGCTTCAGCTATTGTGCTAGGAGCTCTATTAATAGCTTTAGGTATTATAGGGTATGGATTGGTAGGAAAAGGTTCTACTCGTGGCTCTAGTAGCATACTAGACTCTTTAGCTTCTCAAGATAAAATCTTCCAAGGGGCAGATTTTAAAGATGAAGAATATATTTTAGGAAGTACTAAAAATGATATTACTCTAGTAGTATATACCGATTTAGAATGTCCATTTTGTAAAATGCTACATCAAGAAGCACTTTCCACTCTTATAGAAAAATATTCTTTAGATTCTGCTGATACTACTAAAGCTAAAATTGGTATAGTTTATAAACATCTTCCTTATCATGAAAAATCTGCTTTGGAGATAAGTGCTGCTTATTGTGTAAGAGATTTGTATGGACACAATCCTTATATCAATTTTATAGATAAAATTTTTGAAATAAGCCCGACTAATAATGGCTTAAACTTAGACGATTTGCCAGCTATAGCTAAACTTGTATTAGAGACTTCTCAAAAAGTATTTGATGAAGAAGAGTTTGTAGCTTGCTATTCAGAAGGAAATTATGATTTAGAGCTTATGTCTACCCTTCAAGAAGCTTCTCTTGTAGGAGTAGAAGGTACACCACACTCTATTATTCTTTATAAAGAAAAAGGAGAACAATTAATAGTAGGCAGAGTATCTGGCGCAAGAGAAGTTTCTCAATTTGAAACTATAATAGACAAAATCTTAAAACTTAAATAGATATTACTTGTCTATCTGCCTAATAAAATCACTCTTTCATTTTAGAAAGAGTGATTTTTAAATTAATTTTTCTATAGTTTTTACTAATATATCTATATCATTTTTAGTATTATATATATGAAAAGATACTCTTGCAAAACCATTTTTACTGCCTAGATATTCTACCAAAGGTTCTGCGCAATGATGCCCTACTCTTATATTTATATTATTTTGAGAAAATACTTTAGCTATATCTTGTAGCATTAATTCTTTTTTATTTATTTTAATAGAAAAAGAAACTATACCTATATTATTTTCTACTGGAGCAGAAAAAGTTTTGATTTCTAAAATATTTGTATATTTATTATTTAATTCTTTTATTTTTTCTAAAAAATATTCTACCAATTCTTGACTATGTTTTAAGCTGTTTTCTTTTATTTCTTCTAAAAATTCTATAGTTTTAAAAACACTTATTATCCCAGCCATATTTGCAGTACCAGCTTCAAAAGCTTTTACATCACTTCGAAACTCGGCCTTATTCCTCTCTACATGAGAAACTATACCACCACCTAGTTTTACAGGCTTCATATGTCTAGAGATTTCTCTCCTTAGCCAAAGAGCTCCTACTCCAGTCACTCCAAAAGCTTTATGTAATGAAAAATACATAGCATCTATATATTTTCCTAACTTGTTCATATCTATAGCCATATGTCCAAAAGCTGAAGTAGCATCTACAATAAAAAATATATTTTGATTTAATTCTTTTATTTTTTTTGCTAATTTTTCAATATTTACCAATGTGCCTGTAAGATTTGAAGCAAAAGTTATAGAGACTATTTTAGTCTTTTCTGTAATAAGATTTTCTAAATTAGATATTTCTAAATTAAAATCAGAATCTAATTCTAAAAAAACTAATTCCATTTTTTTAGCTTTTGCTAATTTTTGAAGAGGAAGTAAAGATGAATGATGCTCTAATATTGTTGTTAAAATTTCATCACCCTCTTCTAAAGAAATATTTTCTATATTATTTTCTAAAAGTAAATCTATTAAAAGATTGCTAGCATCAGTAGACCCGTTAGTCCAAATAATATTTTCTTCTTCTGTATTCAAATATTTAGCTAATGCTAATTTAGAATTATTAAACTCTCTAGTAGCTTTTAAAGAAATACTAGAAGTAGATTTATTTATATGGCTTCTATAATCAGAATAATATTCCACCATTTTGTCTACCACTCTTTGCGGGGTAAGTGAGCTAGCAGCCGAGTCTAAATAAATCAAATCTTGCCCAAATTCTTTTTTATAATTTTCAAAAATTGGAAATTCTTTTTTAATTTCTTCCATAAATAATATATTAAATAATTAATAATAACTATTTTAGTAAAATATTTTTTATCTCTTCCAAAGAAAATTTGTTTAATTTTTCGACAGCTAAACTTATATTGTCTATAAGTGGTAAAAGATGTACATGAACATGTGGAACTTGCAAACCTTCTACTATTAGAGCTACTTTAGAAAAGTGTAATTTATTTTTTAATTTTTCTGTTAAAAGATTGGCTATTTTTTTACTAACCTCCATTAACTCTAAAAAATCTTGATTTTCCATATCAAAGATATAATCAACTTCTTTTTTTGGAATCACTAAAATATGGCCGTCTCGAATAGGATTTATATCTAATATAGCAATATGTTTTTCATCTTCATAAAAGATATCTGCTGGCAATTCTCTATTTATTATTTTAGTAAAAATACTAGACATAAAACATTTTGTGCGCCGGGTTGGATTTGAACCAACGTAGCCCGAAGGGCGACAGATTTACAGTCTGTTGTAATTGACCACTCTACCACCGACGCATACTAAAAATCTAATTCAAAAAGAACAAGACTTTTAGTTCAAATATTATAGCATATTAGAAAATAATAGTAAAATTATTTTACTTCTTTTTTCTTTAATACTTTTTTTAAATATTCTCCAGTAAAAGAGCCTTTTACATTAGCTACATATTCTGGAGTACCTTGAGCTACTATTTTTCCTCCTCCACTACCTCCTTCTGGACCAATATCTATAATATTGTCAGCACTTTTGATAATGTCTAAATTGTGCTCTATTACTACTATAGTATTTCCTTGATCTACCAATCTATTCAAAATCTCTAAAAGATTTTTTACATCTTCATAATGAAGTCCTATAGATGGCTCATCTAAAAGATAAATAGTCTTTTCTGTATGTCTTCTATAAAGCTCACTAGAGATTTTTACTCTTTGAGCTTCTCCACCAGAAAGAGTGGTAGCACTTTGCCCTAGCTCAAGATATCCTAGCCCTACTTCATTTAAAGTTTTGAGTCTATCATAAATTGCGGGTATAGCTTCAAAAAACTTAAGAGCTTCTTCTGCTGTCATTTTTAAAATATCATAAATATTTTTACCTTTATATTTTACTTCTAAAGTCTCTTTGGTAAATCTTTTACCATTACAAACATCACATGTCACATATACTGTTGGCAAAAAGTGCATTTCTACAGCTATTTGTCCATTACCTTGGCAAGCTTCACATCTTCCTCCTGCTCTATTAAAAGAAAATCTTCCAGCATTCCAGCCTCTAATTTTTGCTTCTTCAGTATTTGCAAAAAGATCTCTAATATGAGTCCAAGCTCCAGTATAGGTAGCAGGGTTACTCCTTGGAGTTCTACCTATTGCTGACTGATCTATAAGTACTACTCTTGAAAGATATTCTGTACCCTCCACACTATCACAATTATATATTTTTACTGTTCGATATTTTCTTTCAAGTCTAGCTAAAAGATTTTTATACAATATTTTATACATAAAAGTAGATTTTCCAGATCCAGATACCCCAGTAATGACATTAAACTTTCCTAAAGGAACTTTTACATTCATCTTTTTAATATTAAAAAGATTTCCATTGGTTATAGAGATAAAAGCTCCATTTCCCTCTCTTCTCTTTTTTGGTATTTCTATTTCTTTTTCTCCTCTAAGATAGGCTAAAGTTTTAGATCTAGATTTATTTGTTTTAGCTAAAAGCAAATCATCTAAATAGTCAGCCACCACTATTTCCCCACCATGCACTCCTGCCTTTGGTCCAATATCTACTATATAATCACTAGCAAAAATAGTATCTTCATCATGCTCTACTACTATGATAGTATTTCCTAAATCTCTAAGCTCTAAAAGAGTTTTAATAAGCTTATCATTATCTCTTTGATGGAGACCTATAGTAGGCTCATCTAGCACATATAAGGCTCCTACTAGCCTACTACCTAGCTGAGAAGCTAGCCTTATCCTTTGAGCTTCTCCACCAGAAAGAGTATCTGCTCTTCTATTTAAGCTTAAATAGTTCAATCCTACATTAAGCATAAAGTCGAGCCTAGCTTCTATTTCATTTATTACTACTTTTGCTATTTCCAAATCTTTTTTAGAAATATTTTTCTTTATTTTTTCAAAATATTCTCTATTGTCTTCTATACTAAGGGCTGTAATTTCTACAATATTCTTTTTTTCTTTTATATCTTTATCATTTAAATATACATTTAAAGCTTCTTTTCTTAATCTTTTTCCTCCGCAGTCTTCACATTCATCAAGAGCTCCAAAATATTTTGTTCCAAGTCCATTACAGGTTGGGCAGGCTCCATAAGGAGAATTAAAAGAAAAAAGTCTTGGCTCTATTTCTGGAAAAGAAAATCCACAATTTGCACAAGCAAATTTATTACTCATAATAAACTTTTCCAATTCTCCAGCTTCATTTACTAGCTCTATTTCTAGAAGACCATTAGTCTCATCAAGCGCTCTTTCTATGGCTTCGGAAAGCCTAATTAGAGCATCTTTTTTACTGGCTAACAATTTTAATTCATCTATTAAAATAAAATCCACTAAAAAAGAAATATCATGCTTTTTAGTTTTAGAAATTTCTACTCTTTCTCTTAAATTTTTCTTTTCTCCATCTATAATGGCTTCAGTATAGCCTTTACCAAGCATGTCATACATAAGCTGATAATATTCTCCTTTTCTACCCCTTACCATAGGAGCAAGTATTTTTACTCCAAGATTTGAAAATTTTACCCCTTGTATACTTTTTACTTCTTTTTCAAATTTTCTATAATCTATTTTTTTAACTTTTTCTAATATAAAATTTATTATCTCATCATTAGAAAGCTTTTCTATTTTACTTCCACACTCTACACAATAAGGCTTTCCAATACGAGCATAAAGCACTCTAAGATAATCATAAATCTCTGTAATAGTAGCTACAGTAGACCTTGGATTTCTTCCTGCACTTTTTTGATCTATAGAAATAGCTGGAGAAAGCCCGACTATCTCATCTACATCTGGCTTTTGCATTTGGTTTAAAAAGTGTCTAGCATAAGCCGAAAGACTCTCTACATATCTTCTCTGACCTTCAGCAAATATAGTATCAAAAGCAAGAGAAGATTTTCCACTTCCAGAAAGCCCAGTAAAAACTATCATTTTATTTCTTGGCATTTCTACTGTAATATTTTTTAAATTATGAGTTCTGGCACCACGAACTATAATCTTTTTAGATTTTTCACTAGTTTCTATTTTTTTATTTTCTTCTTTTTTAGAATTTGTATTATTTTTAGCCATCATATTACTATAACACTACTAAAGAAAAATATAAATAGCTGATAAAGAAAAATTTAAGTTTCTTAATATTATTAAAATAAAGCTTGACAATTTGCTTAGATATATGGTATTATAATATAATGGGAGAATATAGCATTTCTATTCACTCTTATTTTAAAATTTATAAAAACCCAACCTTTTAAAGATTGGGTTTTTATTTTTAATTAAAAGTAAAATTAAGCAACTTCTTCTACTTCCCCTTCATCACTTACTTCTTGTAAATCTTCTATATCGTTATAGCCTTCTGGTACAGAATTTTCTTCTGTATCTATTACTTCTAAAATAATTTGAGAATTATCTTCTAGTTCTACATCTGCCTCATTTTCTTCTTCAACTTCATCTAGAACTACTTCAAAACTTCTGATAAGATCTTTAGCTGATACTTGATAAATTTCTTCATCAGCTTTTTTATTTTCTACAATAATAAGCCAATTGTCTCCATCTTCTCTCTTGATTTCTTCTAAATAGTATTCTGTATTTTCTTCAGTAGCTAATACATATTTTACAGTTTCTTCTTGATCTCCTGCAAATTTGATACTTTCTACTTCAATATCGCTATTACCAACTATATGTTTACTAATATAATCGTCAGCACTTCTTCCTTCTTTACCTTCAAAAGTAAAGTATAAGGTTACAAAATTTTCACCATCTTCATTATAAAGTTGGAACCATTTAGATTTACTTTCAGTACCTTGTGCTACAGAAAAATCTTTTTTATATAAGAAAGAAAAGTCTAAAGCTTTTTCTCCTGAAACTACAGTTCCTTCATATTTAGCATAATCTTCGTTGTTAGCTATATCTACATAACGGCTATTTGCATTGTTTATTTTCAAAGCTTCGTTTTGAAGACCTTTATAAATCAATACAGCTGCCACTACAACAACTACAAAACCTGCTAATCTTATAAGTGTATTTTTATCTTTAAAATCTATCTTTTTCATATTTTTACTATATTTTCTATTGTATGCCCCAATTCTAGCATATTCCATATTTTTTGCACCCTTGATTTTTATTGGATTTATTATGTATTTTTAAGCCTATTTTTTACTTTTTTCTTTTAATATAGCTATTTCATCTCTAAGTATGGCTGCTGTTTCAAAATCTAAAATCTTTACCGCTTCTATCATTTGCTTTTCTTTCAACTTTATTAATTTATTAGGGTTTTTCTTAAACAATTTTTGATCTATTTCCAGCTCTAAACCAATAGATCTATTTCTTTCTTTTCTAATATTTTCAGCTATATCACTAATATTTTTTACTATGGTTTTTGGAGTTATATTATGCTTTTTATTATAAGCTTCTTGTATTTTTCTTCTTCTCTCTGTTTCTTTTATAGCTCTTTCTAAAGAGCCAGTCATTCTATCTGCATAAAGTATTACTCTGCCATCTACATTTCTGGCAGCTCTACCTATGGTCTGCACTAAAGATGTTTCGCTTCTCAAAAACCCTTCTTTATCTGCATCAAGTATTCCGATTAAAGATACTTCTGGGAGATCAAGCCCTTCTCTTAAAAGGTTTACCCCTACCAAGCAATCAAATTCTCCTTTTCGAAGTCTTGTAAGTATTTCTATTCTATCAAGAGTTTTTACTTCACTATGCAAATATTCTGCCTTTATATTTTTCTCTTTTAAAAACTCTGCAAGATTTTCTGCCATTTTTTTTGTTAAAGTAGTAGCCAAGACTCTTTTTCCATTTTTTATCTCTTTTTCTGTTTCAGTTATAAAATCATAAATTTGTCCTTTATACTTTCCTTTTTCCATTACTGGCTTTATTTCAAGCTTTGGATCAAGTAGTCCTGTAGGGCGAATTATTTGCTCTACTATACTATCAGAATTTTCTTTTTCATAATCTCCTGGAGTAGCCGATATATATATTATGTCTTTAATTTTTTCTTTAAATTCTTCATACTTTAGTGGCCTATTATCTTTTGCTGAAGGTAATCTAAAACCAAAATCTACCAAAGTTTGCTTTCTTGCTTGATCTCCATTATACATAGCTCTTAGCTGAGGCAGAGTAACATGAGACTCGTCTATTACAGTAAGAAAATCTCTTCCGTCTTTTTGAAAATAATCAAGTAAAGTGTCTGGCGCTTCTCCTACTTTTTTACCAGAAAAATGTCGAGAGTAATTTTCTATACCAGAGCAATATCCAAATTCTTTAATGCTAGCAATGTCATATATTGTCCTTCTTTTTAATCTTTCTATTTCTAAAAGCTTTCCTTCTTTTTCTAAATCTTTTAATCTAGATTTTAATTCTGCTTGTATAGATTTGATAGCATCTTTTTTAGTTATTTCATCTAAAATAAAGTGCTTGGCTGGGAAAATAAAAAAGTCTTTTACTTTTTCTATTTCTCTCATAGATACAGGATCTGTAATAGTGAGGCTTTTTATTTCTCCATCAAAAATCTCTATTTGTAGCATAACAGTCTCACTCATTGGCATAATGTCTACCCTATTGCCAAAAGCTCTAAAAGATCCAGGTGCAAGGTCTGCATTTGTCCTTTTATAATGAATGCTTACAAAAGTTTTCATAAGTTCGACTTTGTTTATTTTCTGTCCTACAAAAATCCTTTTATTTACTTTTTCATATTCTACTGGAGATCCAAGACCATAAATACAAGAAACAGAAGCTACTATTATTACATCGTCTCTAGTCAAAAGGCTTTGAGTAGAAGCATGACGAAGCCTATCTATTTCTTCATTTATCTGAGCATCTTTTTCTATATAAGTATCGGTATTTGGAAGATAAGCTTCCGGCTGATAATAGTCATAATAAGAAACAAAATAGTGGACTGCATTATTTGGAAAAAGAGTTTTGAATTCTTCTGCGAGCTGAGCAGCTAGAGTTTTATTATGTGCTATCACTAAAGTAGGCTTTTGTACTTTTTCTATAACATTGGCTATGGTAAAAGTCTTTCCTGTGCCTGTAGCCCCAAGAAGTGTAAGCTTTCTACTATCAGTATTAGAAATATTTATATTTTTTACTAAATCTGAAATAGCCTTTGGCTGATCTCCAGCAGGCTTTAATTTTGAAATAATTTTAAATTTTTGAGAATTTTTTTCCATCTTTAAATAATATACTATTTTCTTTATATAGTAAATCTTTCTTAATTTAAATTAATATTAATTTTCTAAATATTTTATTCTGTTTTTATCTATTTCTATTATTAGCTCTTCTTTAAGTTTTATATCTTTTATTACTTCTTCATTAGCTAATATTTCTTTTTTAAAAGTAAACCCTAAAGCCAAACCTTTTTTTACATCTTCATTAAACCATTGATCAAAAATATAATTTCCAAGAGAATAATAAATATATTTACCTTTATAAATTTCTTTATTTTGTATTACATGAGGATGAGCCCCTATTATAAGATCGGCTCCCGCATCTATCCAAGATTTAGCATAATTTACTTGTATACTATTTGCTAAAAGCTCATACTCTTCTCCAAAATGTGGATAAATTATTATAAAATCTATATCTTGATTTTCTTTATATTTTAAAATTTCCTCTTTTATTAATTCTTGACTATTTACTTTGGTAAATAAATTGTAAGCAATATAAGCTATACAAATATTATTCTCACAAACTACTTTAGAAAGACTTTCTTCTTCTGTATTTAAATTATAAGGATTACCAAAAAATAATATATTATCTTTATTTAAAAAATCTTTAGTAGACAAAAACCCTTCATAATAAAAATTGTCTGTATGATTGTTAGCTAAAGATACTACTTTTATATTTAATAAATTTAAAATTTTACCTGTAGTGGTAGGAAAAGTAAAATGTAAAATATTTGTATAAGATCCATCTTCTAAATAAGTTTTAGTTTTATTTTCTGTAATAGGCCCTTCTAGATTTGCTACTACATAATCATATTTTTTATTTATTACTGACAGATTGGTAAAAAATTTTTCTACAAATTCTTCTTCTTTTTCATAAAGATTTATTTGCTTTCTTATATATCTATCAAGCATAATGTCTCCAGTAAATAAAAGATCTAATTTATAAAATTCTGACTTTTTATCTATTTGAGTTTCTTCTTCTTCGGTTTCTAAAAGCTTAATATTATTTACCACTTTTTCTTTTTGAAAATTTTCTTTTAACTTTAAAAGACTATCTGAGTTTAAAATACTAAAAATAAAAATAATTATAATAAATAAAAATATTATTATTTTTCTTTTTCTCATGACTTTTTATAATAATTTTCTAAAATCTCTTTTTTAAACTCTAAAAATCTATCATCTAATATGCTTTGCCTTATATCTTTAACCAAATACACTATAAAATGTAAATTGTGAATTGAAGCTATAGTAGAAGCTATCATTTCTTTACTTCGAAAAAGATGAGCTAAATAAGCTTTTGTATATTTATTAGCATAACAGTTAACATCTTCACACACAGGGCTAAAATCTTTTTTATATTTACTATTTAAAAGATTTATTCTTCCATTTTTAGTATAAAGACTTCCATTTCTAGCTATTCTGGTTGGAGAAACACAATCGAAAGTATCTATACCGTTTTCTATTCCAAAAAAAAGATCTTCTATTTCTCCTATACCCAAAAAGTGTCTTGGTTTATTTTCTGGAAGATTTTCATTGGTTATTTTTAAGATTTTAGTCATATCTTCTTTGGTAAAACTCCCCCCTATTCCAAAACCATCAAAATATTTCCCATCTACATTCATTTCTCCTAAAGTTTTAGCTGACAATTTTCGAAGGTCTTCATAAGTTCCACCTTGCACTACAGCATAAAGAGCTTGACTTTCTCCAGTAGAAGAAGATTTACCCAATTTTATATGATGCTCTAAGCTTCTTTTAGCCCACCCGTGAGTCCTTTCTAAAGCTTCTATTTGATAACTTTTATTAGCTAAAGGGCTGGTACACTCATCAAAAGCAAAAAAAATATCAGCTCCCAGATCATGCTGTATTTCCATAGACTTTTCTGGAGTAAAAAAGTGTTTGCTACCATCTATAACACTTCGAAACTCTACTCCATTTTCACTTATTTTTACCAGACTTTTTTTATTAGATTCTAATTTATTTTCTTTTTCCTTATTTTTAAAATTTAAAAATAATTTAATTTTTTTTATTAAAGATATTTTATTTTTGGATATTAGATTTTTGTCTATATTATTATTTGCTAAATCTTCTCTTTTAGCTATTTTAGAAACTCCGACACCCATAGCTGTCCCTAAAGAAAAAACTTGAAACCCTCCAGAATCTGTAAAAGTAGGACCTTTATAATTCATCATTTTAGCAAAACCTCCATGATCTTTTACTATTTGATTTCCAGGCTCTAAATAAAGATGATAAGTATTGGCTAGTACAGCGTCTGCTTTTACATAGTCTTCAAAATCTTCTGGTAAAATACTTTTTATAGTAGCTTTCGTTCCTACTGGTATAAAAGCTGGAGTCTCTATACTTCCGTGCGGTGTATGAATAATCCCAGCTCTAGCAAGTGGTACTTCTTTTGATTTTTTAAGTATATTAAAAGAAAACTCTTTCATATTAAAAGAGTATATCATAGAGATTTTTTAAAGTCTTGTTATCTCTTCTGCTCGAGAAATAATATTTCTAGGAGAAAGATCATCTTCAAGCCCCATCCTTTCTACTCTTACAAATTTATCGTCACTACTTTCTGCTACTATTTCAGCTATTAAACTCCCCATCCCTCCTATTTTAGAATGCTCTTCTATTGTAAGTATATTTTTATAGGTATCTACAAAATTTTGTATAAAACCTCTTATTTTCTCATTTTTATATTTATCATTAGAAGCTATTAAAGACATATTTAAGACTACTACTTTATAATTCATTTTTTCTAATTCTTTAGCAGCATAGATAGCATTATAAAGAATGGGGCCTGAAGCTATAATCCCTATTTCAAAAGGAGAATCTAAATTTCTAGAAACGTATACTATTTCTGGTATTCCTGTCCATTCTTTCAAATTACCTTCTTTTTCAAAATAATTTTCATCAAAAATTTTTGGAGCAGATACTCCAGATAATCTAAAATAAGAAAAATCATTTCGTAAATCTTTAAAAAAACTTTTCTCAGTTACTTTTAATAAATATCTTGCCTCATTGGCATCTGCGGGTACAAAAATATTGACTGCTCCAAGATTTCTAAACAAAGCTATATCATTTTTTATTTCAGGATTGTCTATATAAAGAGATTCTTCTAATTTATTATTTTGATAAACAAGAGGAGATTGTATATTTAAAAAAGAAAGGTTTACTTCTTTTTCTTTATTATTTAAAAATTTAAATACAGTTTTAGAAAAACCAGAATACAATTTATAAAAATTATCCATCAAACCTGTATGAATGTTTTTTAAATCTTCATTGTATGATTCATTTATTAAAAATACATTTTTATTTTGATTTTTAGATAAAATAGCTCCTATCTGTACCGCTTCTTCTGCTGGAAAAATATGAGTGAGATCTTTACTAACACCTTCTAAATTATCTACTTTTACTATGAGATTGGTATCATCATCAAATTCAGCCAAAGTAAAAAAAACTTTTTCTATTTGATTTTGATATTCTTCTTTGTTTTGCTGAAATAGATTTTTATGTAACATATTTTTAATTTATATTTGCTAAAATAATACTAGGTTTAGTAAGATTTTTAGCATAAGAAATAGCTTCACAAATATTAGCTGAAGAAGAACCGTCTACCACTAAAGTATCAAATCCTAAATTAATAAGCTTGCCATTTAATTTATTTTCTTTATTTATTTCTTCATGACCTGTCTTGGTATAAGCTATGACTATAACTCTCCGCATATTATTTTTCAAAATAAACTCTAAAGCTGAGAAATTATTTAAAAGATCTAATTCACTTACCACTATATAATA